>CALALK010000309.1 GCA_937923125.1 uncultured Carnobacterium sp. | reverse complement strand
GGATTAACTCAGCTACTTTTTTCGCCGCAGCTTCATCGAAACCACGTGTTGTAATTGCAGCTGTACCGACACGAATACCACTTGTTTTTACTGGTGGTAATGTATCAAATGGAATAGCATTTTTATTCACTGTAATACCAACAGTATCCAGTAATTCTTGTGCTTCTTTTCCGTTTAATCCAGTTTCTTTAATATCGAGGAGTAGTAGATGGTTATCTGTACCGCCTGAAATCGCACGAATCACTGTTCCTTCAAAAACTTGCGCCATTGCTTTCGCATTTTTCACGACTTGCTCGATATACTCACCAAACGCTGGTTGAAGCGCTTCGTGGAATGCAACTGCTTTACCAGCAATCACGTGTTCTAGAGGTCCCCCTTGGATTCCTGGGAAGATAGCACTATTTAATTTTTTACCAAATTCTTCTTTTGCTAAAATTAAACCGCCACGTGGTCCACGTAATGTTTTATGTGTTGTTGATGTCACAACATCGGCATATGGAACTGGATTTTGATGAGCCCCTTTAGCAACTAAGCCAGCGATATGGGCCATATCCACCATAAAGTAAGCCCCCACTTCTTTCGCAATTTCACTAATGCGTTTGAAGTCAATCTCACGTGGGTATGCTGATGCTCCAGCCACGATTAATTGTGGTTTTTCTTCTTTAGCGATACGTTCTAATTCATCATAATCGATTGTTTCAGTTTCTGGATTTACTCCATAAGAAACGAAGTGATAATCTTGTCCAGAGAAGTTTACTCCCATTCCGTGAGTCAAGTGCCCACCATGGTTTAAGTCCATCCCTAAAATCTTATCGCCTTTCTTCACTAGCGCACGATACGCAGCCATATTTGCTTGAGAACCTGAGTGTGGTTGAACATTGGCATATTCTGCACCAAACAATTCTTTTACACGATCAATCGCTAATTGCTCGATGACATCCACATATTCACATCCGCCATAGTAGCGACGTCCTGGATACCCTTCTGCATATTTATTCGTTAAAATACTTCCTTGTGCACGTAAAACTCCTTCAGATACGAAGTTTTCTGATGCAATTAATTCAATCCCTTGTTGCTGACGATGAAGTTCTTTTTCAATCGTCTCAAAGATGATTTTATCTTCTGTAAATTGACTCATTCAACTACCCCTTTCTATTCTTACCTTCCTATTCTATCACATTATAGCGTTTAGTAGAAAAGCTATGAGTTCTCTTAAAGTACGGTGGATGACGCCTTTTTCAAACGGTTCATATACGCGATACCAACACCTGATTCTGGAGCAGACTCGGCTAAAATAACATCTAATTTTAAGTGGTCCAATGTGCGCAGTGCGTCAAATAACGCACGGTTCATATCATCCACGCTCGTCCCCATCTTGTAAGTACCTTCAACTTTTTTTTCAAAGACATCTACAATAGCGTTTCGAGCCATCACACCCACTGTTTTTCCTTGTACTTTGTATTTATTGATAGTTTCTTCAAAAGCTTCAATCGTTCCGCCAACAACAAACACTGGTGTTTTTGGTGCGTAATGACGATATTTCATGCCAGGAGATTTTGGCACTTCCTTCTCCCCTGTTTTTGTCGTGACAGAAGATTGAATAGGTCCGATTACCGATTCAATTTGATCCTTCGTAATCACACCTGGTCTTAAGATTACAGGCCCATCTTCATTTGTTAAGTCGATTACCGTTGACTCAACCCCCACAGTAGATGAACCTCCATCCATAATCCCACGAATACGGCCATTCATATCTTCGAATACATGCTCTACTTTTGTTGGGCTTGGCTTCGTTGAAAGGTTCGCACTTGGCCCTACAAGAGGAATACCTACCTTCGTGATTAGCTCTAATGTGACAGGATGATTTGGCATACGGAACGAAACCGTTGGCAGCCCAGCAGATAAAGCTGGAGCGTAAATTCCTGGTTTCGCCTTTAGAATCATCGTCAGCGGTCCAGGCCAAAAAGCCTTCGCTAAGGTCAGCGCAATTTCAGGAACTTCTTCTACAGTAGAAGTCATCTGCTGGATATCACTAATATGAACAATCAGTGGATTATCGCTTGGTCGTCCTTTTGCTTCAAAGACTTTTAGCACCGCTTCTTGACTTGTTGCGATTGCTCCTAATCCATATACCGTTTCCGTTGGGAAAGAAACAATTTCTCCTTGTTGCAAAGCTTTAGCTGCAATATCTAAGTTCTCTTTTGTAAAAATTTGTGTTTCCATTACTGCGCCTCCTTTCCACTCACAATAATCATTCGGTCCATTCCTGCAATATCTTTATGGATCGTTACTTTTCGATTCGGACAAGCTTCACTAAAAATTCGTTGCACGCTTGGTCCTTGCTTAAATCCAATTTCAAAAAAGGCTTGGCCACTATCTGTTAGATACTCTTCTAAGCGGTGGGCAATCTTTTCGTAAATCGCAAGGCCCTCCTGTTCTGCAAATAACGCTTGTTTTGGTTCATAGCGTCTCACCGATTCATCCATTAACACTTCTTCAGAAAAAGCAATATACGGTGGATTACTAATAATACATTCAAATTTCTCATGTGGAACATTGCTGTACACATCGCTGTAAATTAATTCTGTTTGAAGATTGAACTTATCCCGGTTCTTCTTAGCAACAACGAGCGCTTCCTCTGAAATATCGCACCCCATATAATGGTGTCGTCCAACAAGTCTTTCTAGGCTCAAAATAATGCATCCTGTTCCAACTCCAATTTCTAGTACCTTCCCAACAGGGCACTGTTCTAAAAACGACTGTGCTTTTAAAACAAGTTCTTCTGTTTCTGGACGAGGAATTAAGGTATCCTTTGTGACCATAAATTCTTCCCCTAGAAATTCAGCCACTCCTGTAATTTGCTGCAATGGTTCAAACTCACTAAGACGTAGTAACTCGCCTTCTAAGTCTTCAAAAGTCACCGTAGCCTCTTGGCGTAAATTTAATAAAAATTGAGATAAAGTCCATTGATTCTTATATAACATCAATTCTCTGACAAGATGCTGACATTCCTCATGCCCTAATTTCGGTTGTTTTTCTTCTAAAAAACAAGAAGCCCTAATGAGGACTTCTTGGTTCGTTGGATTAGTTGTTTCCATTATTTAATTGCTCCAATTTTTCTGTGTGATCATAAAGAATTAAAGCATCGACAATTTCATCAATTTTTCCAGCTAACACTTGGTCTAGCTTTTGAAGAGTTAAACCAATACGGTGGTCTGTAACACGGTTTTGTGGGAAGTTGTACGTACGAATACGTTCAGAACGGTCCCCTGTACCTACTGCAGACTTACGGTTTGCATCATATTCAGATTGCGCTTCTTGAGAAATCTTGTCATATACACGCGCACGTAATACTTTCATCGCTTTCTCACGGTTCTTCAATTGTGAACGTTCATCTTGCATCGCTACAACAATACCTGTTGGCAAGTGCGTTAAACGTACGGCAGAAGCTGTCTTATTAACGTGCTGTCCACCGGCACCTGATGCATGGTAAATATCCACACGAATATCTTTATCTTCTAATTCAATTTCTACTTCTTCTGCTTCAGGCATGACAACGACTGTAGCTGTTGAAGTATGCACACGTCCTTGAGATTCAGTTGACGGAACACGTTGTACACGGTGAGCACCAGATTCATATTTTAATTTAGAGAATACATTATCCCCTGTAATCATTAAAATAACTTCTTTATATCCACCGATACCTGTTACATTGGCATCCATCACTTCTACACGCCATCCTTGTGCTTCAGCGTATTTTTGATACATATTCAAAAGATCTCCCGCAAAGAGTGCAGCTTCATCTCCACCAGCCGCACCACGGATTTCCATGATGATGTTTTTGCCATCATTTGGATCTTCTGGTAATAGTAAGAATTTGATTTTATCTTCTAATTCTACTTTTTCTTTTTTGAGGGCACTTAATTCTTCTTTAGCCATTTCTGCCATTTCAGCATCTAAGCTTTCACCAAGCATTTCCTCTGTGTCGCTAATTTCTTCAACCACCTGTTGATAACGTTTGAACGTTTCTACTTTTGGTCTTAAATTTGCTTCTTCTTTTGTTAATTCCATGAAACGTTTTGTATCGCCGATAACTTCCGGGTCACTTAGTAACTCTGAAAGTTCATCATAACGAATAATAAAACTATCTAATTGATCGAACATACTTTTCTCCTTTATCTTCTCTTATAAGCGTTCTTCACCAGGATGATTATAGTGATAACGGCAAACTGGATAATAGGCATCATTGCCTCCAATTTGAATTTGTTCTCCCGTATACACTGGAACACCATCCACTACGCGCATATTCATACTTGCTTTTTTATGACAATACCAACAAATCGTTTTAATCTCTTCGATTTTATCCGCATAAAGTAATAAGTATTTAGAGCCTTCAAATAATTCGTTTTGGAAATCATTCTTTAAGCCAAATGCCATTACTGGAATATTTAATTCGTCAACAATTCGAGCGAGTTCGAGAATGTGTTGTTTTGATAAGAATTGAGATTCATCAATCAAAATACAATAAGGTTTCACCGCTTGACCTTCGACAATTTCGTAAATAGGTGTATCGTCAAAAATCGGAATGGCTTCACGTCTTACTCCGATACGACTTGATACATATCCTACTTGGTCACGGTCGTCAATTGCACTCGTAAATAATAAAACCGGTTTATCTTGTTCTTCATAATTATGTGCAACCTTTAAAATTTCGATTGATTTTCCGCTATTCATTGCACCATATTTAAAAAACAATTGTGCCACATTTATCCCTCCAATTGCTAAACTATACCTTTAATATCTTACGATAAATGGGTACCTTTGTGCAAAGAAAAACCGTTATTTCAGGCGATTTTTCACAAACAATTTTAATAAAATTTTAAAAACGTTTTTATAAACCACTTTTCATGAAAATATGCTACAATAGTGAAGTATATTAACGGAAAGGATCGTCTAAATTGAATCTTAGAACACAAGTTGCCTTAGGAGCTGGTAGATTTACTCGCTGGGCTCTGAAGACTTTTACAAAAGGCGGTAGCAGCATGCCAGGGAAAGTGGCGCACGCTATCGATCCAAACATTTTAAAATCATTAGCTGAGAACTACGATGTCATCATCGTCAGCGGAACAAACGGGAAAACTTTAACAACTTCACTGATTGTTCAATTGTTAAAACAAAAATATCCAAATATTTTAACAAACCCTACTGGAGCTAATTTAACTCAAGGGATTGTTTCAACATTTTTAAACCACTCTCCAAAGACTGGGGAGAAGAATATCGCTGTTCTTGAAGTGGATGAAGCGACAATTCGCCACATCACTCCATATATCGAACCAAAACTATTTGTGTTCACGAATATTTTCCGCGACCAAATGGACCGTTTTGGAGAAATTTATACAACCTATCAATTAATGCTAGAAGGTGCTGCTTTTGCACCAAGTGCAACTATTTTAGCAAATGGGGACGCTCCTATTTTTAATAGTGTGGACACTCCAAATCCTCGTGAGTATTTCGGATTTAACCATACGGAAGATAGCGAAATGATGGCGCACTACAATACTGATGGTGTTCTTTGCCCTCATTGCCAATCAATCTTGCACTATAAGAGCATTACTTATAGCAACCTTGGAAAATACTATTGTCCAAAATGTGATTTCAAACGTCCTGAATTGAATTATGCAGTCACAGCACTAAATGAATTATCTCTAACAGGTTCTTCATTTGATATTGACGGTACAACTTTCCAAATTCCAATTGCAGGACTCTATAATATTTATAACGCATTAGCAGCCTACTCTGCTGCAAAATTCTTTGGTTTGTCTACTGAAGAAATTCAAGAAGGGTTCTCTAAAGCACAACGCGTCTTTGGTCGTCAAGAAACATTTGATGTTGAAGATAAAGAAGTGATGTTGAACTTAATTAAAAACCCAGTTGGATTTAACCAAATCGTCCAATTATTATCTTACGAAAAAGAAGCCTTTAGTTTAGGAGTTCTTTTAAATGACAATCCTGCCGATGGTCAAGATATCAGCTGGATTTGGGATGGCGATTTCGAAGGATTACATGCCTTGAATGCGATTGATACTGCCATTAGCGGTATCCGTGTTGAAGACCTTGGTGTCCGTATGGAAGTTGCAGGATTTGAAAACATAAAAGTCTTTAAAACAAATGCGGAATTAATCGATTGGATTCGCAAAGCTCCAACGAAGAAAGTCAATGTACTAGCAACTTATACTGCTCTACTCGACTTACGTAAAGACTTTGCCAAAGAAGGATACCTTAAGGAAGGGATGAACGGATGAAATTAAGAATCTGTCATTTATATGGAAACTTAATGAATACGTATGGTGACAATGGGAACTTACTCATGTTGCAACACCGTGCGAAAAAATTAGGCTACGAAGTGGAAACTACTTTAATTAGTTTAGAAGAAGATTTTAACGCTGAAGACTTTGATATTGTGATGTTTGGTGGCGGTCAAGACTACGAACAAACCGTTGTTGCTAAAGACCTTCAAAATAAAAAAGAGGCCCTCATCCAATACATCGAAGATAATGGTGTTGTCGTTGCGATTTGTGGTGGATTCCAATTACTCGGTCGCTACTACGTGAATGCAAGCG
The DNA here is from genome assembly GCA_937923125.1 of uncultured Carnobacterium sp. GTDB lineage: Bacteria > Bacillota > Bacilli > Lactobacillales > Aerococcaceae > Granulicatella. The sequence goes on along the minus strand of CALALK010000309.1, from coordinate 1,454 downwards.
GAGAACGCCTAAACGGTATTAGCGCTATTGATGTTTGTACCAATGGACAATTTCCAAGTCGCTTAATTGGGGATATTGAAATCTTTAATGAAGAATTTGGTGAAACTTATTTAGGATACGAAAACCATATCGGTAGAACATATCTTGGTAAAAATATGAAACCACTCGGTAAAGTTGTAAAAGGATACGGAAATAACGAAGAAGATCATGTCGAAGGATGTCATTATAAAAATGTATTTTGCTCATACTTCCACGGTCCAATCTTAGTCAGAAACCAACACTTGGCTGACCGTATCATCGAAACGGCTGCAGACCGTCAACGTTCAAAAAACGTATAAATAATAAGACCCGTGTAACAAAAATGTTACACGGGTTATTTTTTCTCTAAAAAATTAATTTGCATTAGGATAAACAGAAATTAGACGTCCTTCTTTTTTCCATTGCGCAAATTCTGCTGCAGCCGTAAATAATACGTCTGTTGAAGAGTTCAATGCTGTCTCACAAGAATCTTGCAACACACCAATAATGAATCCCACTCCAACGACTTGCATCGCGATATCATTTGAAAGCCCAAACAGGCTACATGCTACATGAATTAATAAAAGCGACCCTCCAGCAACACCTGAAGCGCCACAAGCTGAAATTGTAGAAAGGGCACTTATTAAAATCTATCTTATAAAAGAATCCACTGAATAGAAAACAAATAGGTCCATACAGCACTTATACTCATAAAAGGAGTAAACGGAATTTTAGCACGAAGAACTGCCTTTCTGGCAAAAAACAACCAAATAAGAGCAACGCCACCACCAATAACAAAAGAAAGCAAGCCAATATAAAGAATCTGATTTACTGAGAAATACGCACCCAACGCAGTAAGATAGTAAACATCTCCCATCCCAAAAACTTCTTCCTTCCAGATCCATTTCCCCCAAAAATAAACAATCATGTAGAACATAAAACCAATTGTCATTGAAACGAATGAACTCTCTATCATCTCAACTCTTTGAATAAGGCCTCCACCCCATAAAATGATGAGAATTCTTAAATCCACTTCATACGAATCTAAATCCATTAACGCTATCAAAATACAAACGCAACAGAAAAAATAACCAATCCACTCTGTTGGTCCCTTCAAGCTAGCCACTAAAATAAATATTAGAGAAAAGAGTACTTCTACTAAAAAGTAGCGAATAGATATCCTTTTCTTACAATAACGGCACTTCCCTTTTAAGCATAAAAATGAAACTAGTGGGATTAAATCAACTGCTCTCAATGTATGTCGACAATGGGGACAACACGATCTCCCATAAATAAAATCTTCCCCTTTACCAAGTCTCATGCTAACAACATTTATAAAACTACCGATAATTGCACCTAATACACCCATACAAAAATACAGCATAAAAAAACCTCCCTTACTAAACATTACGTTTTGTAAGGGAGATTCGGTTTTA
>CALALK010000308.1 GCA_937923125.1 uncultured Carnobacterium sp. | reverse complement strand
AATTGTTTAAAGATAGGCATAGTATACCATACCTACGCAAAAAATACGAGAAGTGAAAACTAACTGAAAACATTGTGGAGGGTGAGAAATTGTGCTGAGATTCAGTTTTTGCTTTCTGGAGTTTGGTTATTGCTGATGATTTCTGCGAATCCTTGCGGATTCTTTTTATAATCGCTGTTACGGGGCACCGGTGCAAGCCTGGGTCTTGCACCTTCGAAGCTTCAAAGTCGGAGTATGGGATTTATCCCTACTCCGACTAATTCTTCTTCGATGCGATTCCCCGTTACTGCGATTATAAAATCCGCAAGCTTCTTCGAAATCATCTATGTAGAAACCTAACTGAATTGAGTTTATTTTTACCGCTCCACAATGTTTTTGGTTTTCTTCTCGTAGGTTTTTCGTGCATGGATACTTTGAACAATTTCAGGAGGCGGCCCGCTGGAGACAAGGAAACTTTAAGGGAGAATAAGAAAAAGAGAAGGCGGAGAGGCCTTCTCTTTGAATGGAGATAACAAGATTTATTTATTTCTTCTTACGATTGAGAATCGCGTTTAAAATAACGGCGAGTGAGCTGGCCATGACGATGCCGTTTGAGAAGAATATTTTCAATTCTGTTGGAAAACTATTAAAGAGATTGCTATTGTTAAAGCCCACGCCAATCGCAATTGAAACTGCAGCGATAAGGAAGTTGTGCTCGTTATTCGCAAAGTCCACTTTCGCCAACATTTGCATCCCTTGAAGTGATACGAAACCAAACAGTACAATCATCGCTCCACCGATAACAGGGTCTGGAATAATTTGTGCCAATGCTCCAAATTTTGGAAGTAAACCTAATAACACTAGGAATCCTGCTGCGTAGTAAATTGGAAGTCTTGTCTTAATTCCTGACATTTTTACTAAACCTACGTTTTGAGAGAAACCAGTATATGGGAATGTATTAAAAATCCCTCCAAGTAATACAGCAATCCCTTCTGCGCGGTATCCGTTACGAAGACGTGTTTCATCAATTGGATCATTTGTAATATCAGACAGCGCTAAGTACACCCCAGTAGACTCTACCATTGAAACCATCGCAATAATACACATCATGATGATAGAAGTTACTTCAAAGGTAGGAGCTCCAAAATAGAAAGCAGTAGGAACATGTAAGAGCGGCGCTGCGCCAACAGGAGCAAAACTCACTAACCCCATCATTGTCGCAAGTGCAGTTCCCACAACTAATCCGATTAAAATCGAAATCGACTTCAAGAAGCCTTTCGTAAAGATATTGACCAATAAAATAACTAAAACAGTAATTAGTGATAATGCTACACTTTGTGACGTTGGATCAGAAGTATTTCCTCCCATATTTCCAATAGCTACCGGAATAAGCGTTAGCCCGATAGTTGTAATAACGGACCCCGTA
>CALALK010000307.1 GCA_937923125.1 uncultured Carnobacterium sp. | reverse complement strand
GCGTTTAAAAAAGAGCAGGCACAAATAATGCGTAGAGCGAAAGATGAAGTCTTAAAATGGCAAAACTTCACCGATAAAGAACTTCCAAATAGTGTGAAAGAATTAAAACGGTATTTGGCTGGAAATGATGATGCGTTCAACATCGAAGAGCCGCGTGAAACGATTATAAAGTCATTATTACGATTATTTCCAAGAAACGTTTCACAAAAAGATATTTCTATATTACGTCTACAGTTAGTGAATATTTTATCAGAACAAGAACAAGACGCCTCTATGTTGCCAAAAGGTGTGCCGTACCGTCGCCGTCGGATTCGTATCGTGCGAATTGTATTGTTGAGCATTTGTTTGTTTGTCACTTTGGGAATCATGGGGGCATTCAGTGAGTCAAAATATGAGGGCGTCATCGTGCTCACTTTCTTAGGAATTCCTATAGGAATGCTATGGGTCTTGTATTTTCGGATTTTATATAGTGTTCATGAACAACGCAAAATAGCGTTTGATAACCTATTTGAGATTGCTCGTGCAGAAGTTGCAACGTATAAGGATGTTGCTATAGAGGATGTTCCAGAAGAAATCAAGCAGCTTCAAAGATTTATAGAAGTGTTAGAGTCGAAATATTATATGTCGGGAGATGCGAAATGAAATTATTTAGAAAAGGGATCAGACAAAGACGATTAACGCGGATGCGGGAATTGCTAAAAGAAGTGATGATTGAAAATGATAGTGAGAATGAGTTGCCACAGGATGGAAAAAGCGCCAGAGTTCTTGTTCTTGTGGTAGAAATCATCATCATAACAGGACTGCTTACCCATCCAAATGTATTGGAGTCTGGAGAAGCTTTCATGCTGATGGGGCTTATTTTCCCGCCGTTTTTACTTTTTGGGATTTTACTAGGAATGGGTACTTTACTCCTCATTATAGGGGTCATTTATTTGTTTCGTTATTTCAGGGTAGAGGCCAGTTATCAAGAGTTTGAGATGTTATATGAAGTCGCTTCGGAAGAACTTTCCGTATACAAACAAGAGCCACTGATTCCAATGAGTGAATATGCTGAAAGACTTCAGTACTACATGGAAGATTTGCGATTAGAAACAGCAGTAAAGAATGACAGGTTAAGTAAATAAAATTTGGGGAATAAAAGATGAAAAGAAGATTTGAAGAGGAAAGAATCCATCGACTACAAAACTTGGTCAACGAAGTCATAGCCTTGTCTGGAAAGGAAAGCCAGCAGGTTAGAGTGCGGGGATACAGATATATTCCAAAGATACTCTTTACCATTTTAATGATAGTTGAAATCGATAATATATGGTCATTAAATAGGAAAGTAGAAGGAATTTTTCATTTCTTGCAAGTATGGTACGAAGGGAACCAATACGCGGTGAAGTATGCGCTGGAATATGTTAAAAATGAACCTTATATTATCGTAGTTCTACCAATTGTGATGCTTCTTGTATATTTCTTACAAGTGCGCCTTCAAAAGCTAGATATGAAAGCAGTGATTGCAAGAGCGGATGAAGAGCTCGCAAAATGGG
>CALALK010000306.1 GCA_937923125.1 uncultured Carnobacterium sp. | reverse complement strand
TGCAGGAACATAAACAAGAATTATTCGACGAGAATCCAATGATGATAACAGAGGAGCGACATGAATTATCGCAAGTGATTGTGGATGCACCTCGTTTCCAATCGTTGAAATTCTTCGGTGTGGTGAGCGAATGGGATAAAGATACAACAAAACAATTTGCAGCTGTCACGGTGGAAGTAGAACCTAGTGTCAGACTTGTTGTGTTTAGAGGGACGGATGAAACGCTGATTGGCTGGAAGGAAGACTTCCTAATGACGTATTCACCACTTGTTGCGGCTCAGACGGATGCCAAGGAGTATTTAGCCAAACAAGCCAGTTTATGGGGTGGGGACTTAATGGTCTCAGGACATTCAAAGGGTGGTAACTTAGCCATTTATGCTGCGGCCACTCAAGTAGAAGACGTGCAACTGCGCATTGTCGATATTTTCTGCTTTGATTCTCCTGGATTGTACCGTTCTGTACTTGAAACAAAAGGGTATCAAAATATAGTGCCATTAGCGATGCGTTATATTCCACAAGATTCACTTGTTGGATTAATGCTAGAATCCGAAGTGCCGTATGTGATTGTTAAAAGTAATGCCACCGGTGCGATGCAACATAGCGCCATGACATGGGAGATTGAAGACGGTCAATTTATTAAGATGGAAAAATTAACCAAAAATAGTCAGTTGAATGATCAAACATTCAAGAAATGGACAGAATCGGTGAGCGATGAAGAACTGGAATTGTTCTGGAATGTGTTCTTTGAACTACTATTTTCTGTTGGAATTGATACGGTGAATGATTTATACGGACAGTTTATGCATTATGTGCAAGAGTTCTTGAAGGCAGCAGGGAATATGGACGAAGAAAAACGTGAATTGTTAACACGTATTGCGTTATTACTCGTTTCAACTCGCTTTGAAGTTTGGAAAGACTCGTTAGATATGTCTGAGTTAGTGAAGTTTGAAATGCCTGAGGTAAAATTACCAACATGGGATGAACTCATGACGACTTTAAGTTGGAAGAAGAATGGCTTTGAGGTCCATTATCGTGCTACTGAGGAAAACGAAGAGATTCGCGCGTACTATCAACAGCGCCACGAACAAAAGAAACACGAAGAGAAATAAAAAGAGAGTTGTCCAAAATTCACTTATAAGTAAATTTTGGGCAACTCTTATTATTTATACTATTGTTCGCGTTCAATCGCGATGGCAACACCCATGCCGCCGCCTACACAGAGGGAAGCGACACCGATTTTACCATCGAGTTGGTTGAGTGCATTAATCAGTGTGACCACAATACGGGTACCAGAAGCACCGATTGGATGGCCTAGTGCAATGGCACCACCGAATGGATTTACTTTCTCCGTTGGAATCTTCAAGTCTTTGATGACTGCCATGCTTTGTGCGGCAAAGGCTTCGTTCAGTTCAAAGACATCCACTTTTTCAAGCGGAATCCGTGTACGCGCCACTAATTTTTGAATGGCAGGGACAGGACCGATTCCCATAATCGAAGGATCGACACCAGCTTCGGCATAGCCTTTCAAGGTTGCAAGAATTGGAAGACCAAGCTCTGTTGCGTATTCACGCGTTGTCATAATGACACAAGCGGCACCGTCGTTAATTCCAGAGGCGTTTCCTGCTGTAACCGTTCCGTCTTTTTTGAAGGAAGGTTTGAGACCAGCAAGACTCTCAAGATTCGTGTTTGGACGGATGAATTCGTCCGTTACTTTTAAGTCGTCGGATTTTGTTTTGCGATTGAAGACTGCTACGGGAGTGATTTCGCTAGCGAAACGTCCTTCTGCTTGTGCTTTAGCGGCTTTTTGTTGAGAAGCCACAGCGAAAGCGTCTTGTTCTTCGCGGGTAAATCCGTATTTTTCAACGATATTTTCAGCGGTAATTCCCATCGCGTCTTGTGAGTAGGCGTCCGTTAATCCATCATTAAATAAAGAGTCTACTAATGTCACAGGACCATTTTTTGGAGCAAAGCGTTGTTGTAATAAATGCGGCGCAAGACTCATATTTTCCATACCGCCGGCTAAGACGATTTTGGCATCTCCTAGTCGAAGGACTTGTGCGGCTGAAATAATGGCTTTTAGTCCAGAACCACAGACTTCATTAATGGTTACCGCAGTACTTGCATGGTTCAGTCCAGCGCCTAGTCCGACTTGACGTGCTGGATTTTGTCCAAGGCCTGCTTGTAAGACATTTCCAAAGATGACTGTATCAATTTGTTCAGGTGAAAGATTCGCTTTTTGGATGGCAGCTTTTGCAACCGTTGTTCCTAGTTCGATAGCGGAAGTGGTAGCAAATTGCCCGCCAAATTTACCAATCGCAGTACGTGTGGCACTTACGATGACGATATCATTTCCGTTCATATTTTCATTCCTTTCCAGTCTATATTTCCTATTTCGTTTCTATTTTATAAGATTTCGTATAAGAAACCTATCAATTTAGTACAAATAATTAGTAAAGAATTGTTTAAATTCCCTAACATTTGGTGAATTCAATTGTCCTAACGGCGAATTTTTGCTACTATAGTGTGTGCTAAGAAAGAACAGGAAGCTCTATTTGTGTTTGGAGAGCTTTATTCGTAAAGGAGAACAATAATGAATATAGGGATAGATAAGATTGGCTTCTTCGTACCACCGACTGCATTAGATATGGAAACACTAGCAGTGGCGCGTGGAGTAGAGCCAGCTAAATACACGATTGGAATTGGCCAGTCTACAATGGCAGTAGCACCAGTGACGCAAGATATCGTGACTTTAGCCGCAAATGCTGCGTTATCAATCATTGATGATAAAGACCGTGAAGATATTGATATGATTTTATTTGGGACAGAAACAGGAATCGATCAATCGAAATCAGCTGCGGTTTATATGCAACGCATGCTTGGATTATCAAACCGTGTTCGTAGTGTAGAATTAAAACATGCCTGCTACGGGGCAACAGCTGCCTTACAATTAGCTAAAGGGCATATTGCCTTAAACCCAACTTCAAAAGTATTAGTCATCGCAAGTGACATTGCGAAATACGGATTAAACTCTGGTGGAGAACCAACACAAGGGGCTGGAGCAGTCGCAATGGTTGTTTCTAGTGACCCACGTTTACTCGTTTTAGAAAATGAAACAAGCTTATTCACAGATGACGTGATGGACTTCTGGAGACCAAACTATGCAGCGTATCCAATGGTAGACGGAAAATTCTCAAACGAGCAATACATCCGTTTCTTTGCAGAAGTATGGAACGACTATCAAGCAAAAACAAATGCACAATTCTCAGACTTTGACGCGATTTGTTTCCATTTACCATATACAAAAATGGGGATGAAAGCCTTCAAGCCATTCTTAGAAGAAATGAGCGAAGAGGAACAAGAACGCTTTACAGCGCGTTACCAAGAAGCAGCCGTGTATAACCGCCAAGTCGGAAATATCTACACAGGTTCATTATTCTTAAGCTTCATCTCATTATTAGAAAACAGTTCTGTTTTAGTAGCCGGAGACCGCATCGGATTCTTCAGCTATGGATCAGGAGCCGTTGGGGAATTCTTCGCTGGCGAATTAGTCGAAGGGTTCGAAAACCAATTGCATATCGCAGAACATAAAGCGTTACTAGAAAACCGCAAAATGTTGACAGTCGAAGAATACGAAGAAATCTTCACAGAAGTGGTGGACGCAAGCGGTGAACAAACTTTCACACGTGAAGACAACAGCCCGATTACATTAACAGCCGTTGTTGACCATCAACGTCAATACACAATCAAATAAAGTGAAAACCGTAGCCCGTATAAGGCTGCGGTTTTTTTGTTGAAGATGCAAAAAATAAAAATGTAGCATATATGTTACATTTCAAATTTTAAAATGAAAATTAAAATATAAACGTTGAAATGATGCGATTTTTAGCGGTATATTCAACATCCCCTTTTCAGGTCGTTTGTACAAATTCTGATTAGTGTAGTAAATTTTCCGAGAAAAAATCAAAAAAATTTTTTTCAGTCACACCCCACTTCAAATTACCGAAAAGTCTCAAAAAACTCGGTAGGATGCACTTTCTAACACCCTGCACAGGTTCCTTCAAACTGAGTGGCGCAACACTTTTTTTCATTTTTTTATCAAAGCAGAAAGTAAATACGCACATTTTTTCGGGTTCTATAGTAATAGTAATGGGGAATAGTATTAAATGCGAATTAGCAGGAGTTAGAAATTTATTTTTTACTCCTGCTTTGAGGCTTTAAAGGAGAGAGCCCAAGGGGCTCGAACCGGTACCCCATTACCATTACTATGAAGAAACCCGAAAAAGAAAAGTGCGTATTTACTTACAAATACTTCGGCACTTTTTGCTATTTTGTGGTATCCTATGTAAAGAGAAAATGAAAGAAAGTAGTAGCGCCATGAAGAAAATTATCGTCATAAACACCGGTGGTACGATTGCCATGAGTGAAGACCGCTCAACCGGTAACGTAACCCCAACAAGCACAAACCCATTAACCAACTCCGACACCATTTTTGCACCAATCGCAAGTGTCGTCGTAGAGGATCTATTTAATCTTCCGTCTCCACATATGACGGAGGAAAAAATGTGGGAAGTTCAAAAGCGAATCGTTCAAGCGCAACAGGAAGGCTTTGACGGAGCGGTGGTGACTCACGGAACTGATACATTAGAAGAAACGGCGTATTTTTTAGAGTTAACAACAGATGGAACATTCCCAATCGTTTTAACGGGAGCGATGCGTTCCAGCAATGAAATTGGAGCGGACGGGTTAGCGAACTTACGCAGTGCCATTATTACGGTAACGAGTCCAGAGAGTGTGGATAAAGGCGTTCTTGTCGTGATGAATGATGAAGTTCATGCGGCAACATATGTGACAAAGACACATACTACAAACGTTGCGACTTTCCAAACACCAACCTTTGGACCGCTTGGATTAGTATCAAAGAGTGAAGTCATTTACTTCCAAAAATTCTTACATCATGAATATTATCCAATTAAAGAACTCTTGGATAAGGTATACTTATTAAAAGCATATGCTGGAATGGATTCCATGTTATTTGATGCCATTGCCGATTCAGATGCCAATGGAGTAGTCATCGAAGCTCTTGGAGCAGGGAATCTCCCACCAATGGCACTTTCTGGATTGCAACGTTGCTTAGATAAAGGAATTCCAGTCGTTCTGGTGTCCCGCGCATTTAACGGTGTAACGTATGATGTCTATAATTATCTTGGCGGAGGCAAACAGCTTCATGAAGCAGGAGTGATTTTCACAACAGGGCTTAGCGGACAAAAGGCTCGTGTGAAATTATCGGTGTTATTAAGCGCTCATGCAAACAGAGAAACAATCATTAGAGCATTTCAAGTATAGGAAAGAGGAATAGATATGGTTAGAAAAATTGGACGAGTGGTTCGTCAATATGAAGGAAAACCGATTATTTACGGCATGCCACTAGAAGAGCTAACAGCTTGGTTTGAAGCAAAAGGCGAAAAGAAATTCAGAGCAGGTCAATTATGGGACTGGCTTTACCGCAAACGTGTAACCAGTTTTGAAGAAATGACAAACTTGCCAAAATCACTGATTGAGGAGTTACAAGAAGAGTTCACATTCCCAGTGTTAAACGAACGTATCAAACAACAATCAACAGACGGAACACGTAAATTCCTCTTTGAATTAGCAGACGGCCTCTTAATCGAAACGGTATTAATGCCACAAGAATACGGCTTATCTATCTGTGTGACCACACAAGTAGGATGTAATATCGGATGTACTTTCTGTGCCAGCGGAATTATCGCAAAACAACGTGACCTTGTTGCTGGGGAAATCGTAGCGCAAGTCATGCACGTGCAACGTACTTTAGACGAAGTGTCTCCTGGGGACCGTGTCAGCCATATCGTAGTCATGGGGATTGGGGAACCATTCGATAACTATGATAACGTGATTAAATTCTTGAAAGTGGTCAACTCTGATAAAGGACTTGGAATCGGGGCTCGTCATATCACTGTATCTACAAGTGGTTTGGCTCCAAAAATTCGCGAGTTCGCAGACGAAGGATTACAAGTGAACCTTGCATTGTCACTTCACGCACCAGATAACGATACACGTTCTCGTATCATGCGTATCAACCGTAAATATCCAATCGAAGTCGTGATGGATGCGATTAATGAATATATTGCTAAAACCAACCGTCGTGTAACCTTCGAGTACATCATGCTCGATCACGTGAATGATTCTGTGGAACAAGCGCAACAATTGGCCGACCTTCTTGCGGATAAGAAACGTCTTTCATATGTCAACTTAATTCCTTATAACAAAGTTCGTGAACATGACCAATACGAACGTAGTGGAAAAGAACGCGTAGTTGCTTTCTACGATGTGTTGAAGAAAAACCACATCAACTGTGTCGTTCGTAAAGAATTCGGACATGATATCGAAGCAGCCTGCGGACAATTACGTTCAAGCCAAATGAAACGTGACCGCGCTGAAAAAACAAAAGCATAATAAAATAGAGCTACCACACTTCAGAATAGAGGTGTGGTTTTTTTGTGCAAAAATCAAACAAAAGTCGATTTTTTTATAGGATTTTGATTGAAAATACAAAAGAACTCTATTTTCTAAAAGAAAAATTTGCTATAATTTCAATAAAGAAAGCGGTAACGAGTATAAAATGAACGAATAAGGAAAGGAGTCGCTCGAATGCTAGAAGTTCATATTAAAAGTTTTTCATATGGAGAAAAAGAGGTTCTAAATCAGATTGACTTGCATCTTCCACCATCTCAGATTATTGGACTAGTAGCACCAAATGGTGTAGGAAAATCTACGCTTATCCAAATATTGTCAGGACACTTAAGAAATAACGGTATTTCGGTTTCTTATCAAGGAAAGAATTATACAACCGATACCTTATTTATGAGACAGCATATTGTAAAGATGCCGGATCAATCTGAATTATACGATGAGTTAAATGGAATCGAACATTTGAATTTCTATGCCTCGATGTGGAAAGTAGCTTCTGGAACGGTTCAAACTGTGGTAGAGCAGTTGAAAATGGAAGACTATATTCATCATAAAGTGGGCGAGTATTCACTCGGGATGCGGCAACGCCTTTGTTTTGCATTAATACTGGTAACAAAAGCAGATTACATGCTTGTTGATGAGGTGATGAACGGATTGGATCCGGATAATGTGGAATTAATTTCTAGAGTGTTGAGACAGTTAAGAAATGAAGGGAAAACGATTGTGATGGCTTCACATTTACTGAACAATCTCGATTTGATTGCCGACAAGATTTATTTTATTAAAGAGAAGCGAATCGCATTGGAATATTCACCGCAAGCGGAAGGGATGGATATACTTCAATTGACCTTTGTTTCAAAAGAACGTTTCGAAAAGTTTGTAGAAGAATTTCAAAGTGAAGTAGAAATGATGAATAGCGAAGAAAGACAGCTGAGCATCCACCTTACGCCTGGAGAGTATTCAGAAGAAAAATGGAAGTGGATATTAGAAGACATCCATCAATTTAGTGAAATTAAGATTGGAGTAAAAGGGTGTTATGCCCTTTATAAAGAACTGTACGGATAGTACAATCGAGAGTTTAAAAAGAGAGGAGAAGATAAAATGAGAACGCAATTACTGTTGATTGTTCGAAATCGATTAATGAAAATTCAGTTCATCGGTTGTGTACTGCTGATGGTTGTTTTTCTTGTGATGAATTTTCAACAAAAATCTTCTCTCAACGAACTTTTGAATAGCAGTTTAAATCAAGGAGATAAAATTCATTTGATACTAATCAATGAATATGAAGAGGAAGCAAAGAAAAAAAGTTTAACGGAAACAGAGGAAAAATGGCTAGAGAATTCAGTTGCTTATCATCGTTCAGTAACAGCGTTTCAAAACCAAGATTATAAAACTTATATAAAAGAACAGATTCATTTTTGGGAGCTACGTCTTGAGTTACGAGATAAAGAACACTCGCCCCTTCCAATTTACAATACAATTGGATTTAATCCTAGTAAGCAGGAACAGTTAGAGTATAAGAATGTCAAACAACTTTTAATGGAGTTTCGTTCTTTAGAGGCGCAGGAACGTTATCAATTAGACGATATTTTACAAATGGTCAATCGGATATTTTGGATGGAATGGACAAAATATAATGAACCGATAATGTATTGGCTGCCTGCTCTATTTTCAATCTTGCTTCTATTTATCAGTCCTATCCTTTTAGATGATTGGAAGCATCGTAGTATGTTAGCGGTGAAGCCGATTCGTCAGTGGAAATATATATTACAAAAAATCAGTAGTTACTGGATTGTGAATATGGCGCTTGTACTTCTTGCTTTATTTGTAGTTTTCTTAGTACAGAGCATATCTTTTGGCTGGGACAACCTCACTTCGCCGTTTCTTGTATTTCGTGGGGAGGAGGAGATCCTCATGCTTCCGTTACAATTTATCGGAATCATCCTACTCTTTGCAGCGTGTGTGCTACTATTCTTAATCAATCTCGTCGCATGGTGTAATCAGTTGAGTAGAAATAAGATGGTAGGGTTCATCGCAGGGCTGATGGTTATTTGGGCAGAGCCTATCTTCCGTTCCATGAAGATTTATCCTTCTATTGCAGACAAGTTGCCACTGTACTATGTGAACTTTGGCTCTGTAATCCAAGGAATGAAAGATGATTTTTACGCGACGGGTACGTTTACGATTTCAAACGGATGTGCCAGTTTACTTGTAGGAGCGTTCGTATTCTTCTTATTCACAGTTGGAACTTCATGCTGGGAAGAGCGTCATAGACGAGGAGGTTCAGTATGAGTAGATGGGTTCAATTAGATAGAATGCATTTAAAGAAAAGAGGATTTTTCTATAAGATACCGCTTCTTATTTTAGTAGTTGCGATGTTTGTCGTGGGATATCATCACTTTGCAGGGAAACCGGTCTTAAAAGATGTGATTGAGAGACAGTTTTCTCAGATAGACGATCTTAAAGAATCATTTGAGAACCAAGTGACGATCGATGAAGATACAAAGAAAGAGATGAATACTACTTTCCAGGCGCTTTACCAAACCTATGCCCAGGAAAATGGGATTTATACAGTGAAGGGGAAAACGGAACGGCTGATTCCGATTTATGAAAAACGATTGGAATTGGTTGAATCTCTTTTAAGGAGCGGCCCAGAAGAATGGGCGGATTCGTTAGAGAGTCCTATGCAAATTAAAGCTAAACTCCAATTATTCCATTATTTAGTTGAAAAAGAGATATCCTACCAAACCTATTATCAGTATGGTGATTTTATACAGACGAGTTTTCAACTTCTTGGCTATGGCTTACTTATCTTCTTTTTCCTTGTACAAGTTGGGGAATTTTTAGAAAGAAAGCATCGGCATCAAACACTACTCGAAGTAGTGCCGATTTCTAATAAAGAAGAATTAGTCGCAGAAACGATCTATTCTTTAAAATACTTTTATGCTTTTCCTAGTCTGCTGGTGATTCTGCCTGTAGTGGCATATGGAATCCTAATTCAAGAGAATGTTTTTCTGTTTCCTGTATCGTATGTTTCTAATGAGGAAATAATCTTTATTTCAGCAGTTCGAGGAATCTTATTGGCGATTGGATATCCATTGCTAGCAATTGTTGGCTTATTCATTGCGCATATGTTTCTTTTTTCTTGGGTGAAAGATACGATGATTTCGACGGTTATCCTCTTTATACTTTGCTATTTGAGTATTCAAGGGTATCAGTTAGGAGAGATTTTACCGTTCAGTTTATTACCAGCCCTACAACATGGAATCCCACTTGTGATAGGAGCTTTTGCAGGGGTGGTCTTCTCCATTGTGTTCATTGGCATAAGACTAAAAAATATAAGGAAGTGAGGAGCTAAAAATCCTCACTTTTCTTTTATTTTCCTACAAAAGTCCTATATACATTGGATTAAGACAATGTTACACTATGAACATAATTATCATTTGAAGTGGAGCGAGTATGTATGAGGGTTGTTTTTCAGAAGTTTAAAAAAGAAGTGTTCATTATGGTCACGTTGCTCACCCTCATTGCAGGGGCGGAGCTTGTATCCAGTATCGTGAATGCGCAGACTTTAGATACTTTAGTGAACATGGATATTCATAATTTCTTTTATAAGGCTATTTGTTTAGTTGTTATTTTTGCATTTTATCTATTGTTTACATATATGTTGATTCGCTATCAAGCCTACTTTAATCAAAAGGTAGCAACATGGTTAAGGGACCGTATTAGTCATTCTATTGAAGCGACGTCTTATGGACGCTTTTATGAAAAGAATAGTCAAACGTACATCTCGTGGTTTACAAGTGACTTGGAACAGATTAAAGGGAATGCGATGAATCCAACCTTTGAAGTCATCGGAGGAATTATTTCTGCGGTCATTTCTGCGGTAGCGTTGTTTATGTATCATTGGTCTATCGTCTTACTAGCGGCTATCTGTATTGTCATCATGGCCGTGTTGCCGGCTTTGTTCTCAGCAGAACTGACAGAAAAAACCATCAAAGTGTCAGAAGCCAATGAAAAATTCGCAAAATCCATTTCGGATTTATTGAGCGGATATGATACGCTGTTCGTCTTTCGTAAGCTAGCGTATTTAAAAGAAAAAATTCATGAAAAATCGGTTGAAGTAGGAGATACGCATCGCGATTTTAGTAAATCGATGGCCAAAGTTGCCGTTAGTGGCGGTATCGGGAATGTTTTTAGCCAAATTTCAGTATTCATCCTAACGGGATACTTGGCTTATATTGGCGAAGTGAGTATCGGGAGTATTCTAGCAGCAATGGCACTAAGTAGCACCATCTTCAACGTGCTCGGAAATATTAGTCAAAAGATTGGTTCGATTAAGAGTACAAATTCATTGTTTAAAAAATATGAGCAATTA
>CALALK010000305.1 GCA_937923125.1 uncultured Carnobacterium sp. | reverse complement strand
TTGTCTTCCCGATTTACGAGGAAATTATGGCGGTTCTCGGATTGAAAAAAGGGGACAGAGAGGCTTCAGTGCTTCTGATCGCACTTTTTGCCACGGTGGCAATTGGTACAGCGATGACGCCGATTAACCACGTCTTCTCGGTAACCGCGATGGCACTTTACAAAAGTGCAACCGGAATTGCGATTTCCAATGCGCAATACATGATGATTGGAATTCCAGCTGGACTCGTGCTCTTTATCGCGATGGGCGTTGCTCTTAGAACTGTTTGGAGAGTGGATTTGTCAAACGTAGAAATGAAACCACTCGAATCTCTCGAAGCGCTACCTGCCAAATCAAAACGCGAAACGGCAACAGTGCTGATTTTCATGGGAGTCGTCTTATTATGGGTGCTACCAGAACTCGTAGGAGGATTCTTACCGGACGTTGCAGCCTTTCTGAAAACAGCTGGAATGGCATTCCCGCCGATGATTGGAGTTATCCTGATGGCGATTCTGTCATTTGACGGAAAACCACTCTTATCGATTCAAGAAGGACTGCAAAAGGGCGTGTACTGGCCAAGTATGTTCTTGGTAGGAGCGACTCTAAGCATGGGAACTCTTGTCACAAAACCGGAATTAGGAGTCATCGGACTTCTTGAAAGTTCACTCGTGCCTGTATTTGCGACATTAGCTCCAATTCTTGTCGTAATTATCTTCGTTCTCTGGGCAGGATTACAAACGAATGTCTCTTCAAACTTAGTAACCGTATCGGTCGTCACAACCGTATTAACGACCGTCTATGCGACAGGGTCTGTGGATGTACAAGCGGGAACGATTGCCTGCTTGATTGGATTCATGGCGAGCCTTGCTTTCATGACACCGCCAAGTATGCCGTATGTAGCGATTTCGGTCGGTTCTGGTTGGACGAATGCAAAAGATGCCTTTGTATACGGAGGAGGCCTATTCTTACTCAGCGCCGCTAGTGCGATTATTGTAGGCTACCCATTAGGCGTCTTCTTTGGAATTTAAATGAGGAGGAAATCTCTTGTTAGAAAAACAACGTGCAGAAATTGATGCCATCGACCGCGAGATTGTAGCGCTCTTTGAACGCCGCATGCAAGTCGTTGTTGATGTCGCTCGTATTAAAAAAGAAAATGGCATTGCGATTTTAGATGCGAATCGCGAAAAAGAAGTGATTGCCAAAGTGCAGTCGTACTTGAAAGATGATCATTTGAAAGAAGAGTTGGCAGAAGCGTACGAGACTTTGATGAAAGTCTCAAAGGACTATCAGAAAAAAAGAATTAATCAATAATAGAACAAATCTCTTAGATATCTCTGGATTACTGTAAATTCTTGTGAGAAGGTAATCCTATCTAAGAGATTTTTTGTATTGTGATTATATTAAAAGGCAATCCTATTCTTTCAAGAAAAAGGTGTAATTGAAAAGAGAAGAGTGCTAGAATAACATTAGTTGAATGTATTGATGTAAAGGAGTGGAGGGAAATGGAGAATTCTTTAGAAATCATTTTACAAAGGACTGAATGGTTTAGACAAGCTCGATTTGGAATGTTTATTCATTTTGGGCTTTATGCGATTCCTGGAAGGGGAGAATGGATTCGCAGTAATGAAAAAATGACAATTGAAGATTATCAACCTTATTTTGATGCATTTAATCCAAGTGAATTCGATGCCAAAGTATGGGCAAAGGCTGCTAAAGAAGCGGGAATGAAGTATGTCGTATTGACGGCTAAACATCACGACGGATTTTGTTTATTTGATTCCGAGTATACAGATTATAAAATTACCAATACACCCTTTGGAAGAGATCTAGTTCGTGAATTTGTAGAGGCAGTAAGAGCAGAAGGGCTTCGAGTGGGATTATATTTTAGTCTACTGGACTGGTATCATCCAGATTATCCAAAGTACGCAGATCGACATCATCCTATGAGAGGGAAAATCGCATATAAGGATGAAACAATCGATTTTGACCGCTATTTAGAATTTATGCATCACCAAGTAGAAGAGATTGTAACGAAGTACGGGAAACTCGATATTCTCTGGTTTGATTTTTCCTACGGAGAAATGTTTGGTGAAAAATGGAAGGCCAGCGACTTAATAGAACTCGTAAGAAAACATCAACCTGATGTGGTTGTTGACAACCGCTTAGAGACTTCTGGAGAGGGCTTCGGAAGTATTGCAAGTGAGGAGATTCATTCCTATTCTGGAGACTTTGTCAGTCCTGAACAAATCGTACCGCATGAAGGGATTCGGAATGTAAAAGGGGAATTGCTACCGTGGGAACTATGTCTCACGATGAATAACCATTGGGCCTATAACCCAAGTGATAAACTCTATAAGAGCCCTAAAGTACTCATTCGTAAACTGGTGGAATGTGTTAGTAAGGGCGGAAACATGATTTTAAATGTTGGACCTACTGCTAAAGGGAACTTTCCAAAAGAGAGCCTTGAAATTTTACAGGGCATTGGAGAGTGGATGAAGAAGAATGGCGAATCTATCTATCGTGGAGGATTTGTGGATTTACCAAAACCAGAATGGGGCTATTATACGAAGGATGGTAAAAATCTATACGCACATGTTTTCGAACAACCGATTGGTCCGATTGCTTTAACAGGGATTCATCGGGAACAAATTCAACGAATGAGTTTTGTACATGATGGTAGTGAAGTGAGAATTTCCAATAGTTGGACGACATTAGCCTTTCAAAATATTTGTTTTGCAGAATATGGGGAAATAGGGGCCTATACGTATCCATTACCGGATGCGATAGATAGTGTCATCAAGATTGAACTGAAAGAAGAACTCTAATAATGAAAGGAGAACACGGATGTTTGAGCACTTATCTTTCAAAGGCGAGTGGAGAGCGTATCAAAAGCGTATCTTAGAAAAGAGCGAGTCGATTATGGCAGATGGTCATATTCACTTAGTGGCGGCTCCAGGTTCTGGGAAAACGACGCTAGGAATTGAATTTATCCGTCGTAATAGTAAGCCGGCGCTTATTTTAGTGCCGACCGTGACGATTCGCCAGCAGTGGGTGGACCGTATTCGTGAGGCGTTTTTGGACACGGAGAGTCTAGCCGATGAAATGATTTCGCAAAATCTGAAACAGCCAAAGACGATTACCGTTGCGACGTATCAAGCTTTGCACAGTGCTATCAATCGTCTGGAAGGTGACGCGGAAGTTGAGGATACGGACGATGTAGTCGAAACCGAGCATTTTGATTTTAAAGGAGTCGATATCGTTAAACTCTTTAAGGAAGCAAATCTTGGAACATTATGCCTCGATGAGTGTCATCACTTGCGAAATGAATGGTGGAAGAGTCTAGAAACCTTCCGTAAATCCTTTGCGGATATCAATGTGATTTCGCTGACGGCAACACCTCCATATGAAGGAGAGCCTGCACTATGGGAACGTTATGTAGCTATGTGTGGGGAAATCGATGAGGAAATTACCGTTCCAGAACTCGTCAAAGAGGGCAGTTTGTGCCCGCACCAGGACTATGTGTATTTCTCCTTCCCGACGAAGGAAGAAGAGCAACAACTCGATCAGTTCTCTACGCAGAAGAGAGCCTTCTTGAAAAATCTATCCGAGGATTCGATGTTTTGCGAGGCGGTGAGAACTAGCCGCGCGCTCGATGGCACTATTTCGGAAGATGAACTCTTAAACGAGCCGAAGTATCTCTCGGCAACACTGATTTTTCTACGTCATAAAGGAATCGAGTTCCCGAAACATTTTCAACAATTACTAGGGGCAAGCCTCCTTCCAACGTTTGACTTGGCGTGGTTTGAAATCCTCTTACAAGGAATGTTATTCGACGTGCCGCATTGGTATGATTTATCCGAAGAAGACAGTAAAGAATTGAAGCATGAGTTGAAATCGCTCGGTTTAATTGACCGTAAACAAGTACAGCTGCTTCGCAATAAAAAAATAGACCAGCTATTGAACCAATCTCTTGGGAAATTAAATGCTGTTAGAGAAATCTTTAAAGCGGAACACGAAACATTAGGTAACGACTTGAGACAACTGATTCTAACCGACTTCATTCGAAAGGACTTTGAGGTGCACTTAGGAAATCCAGATGTGCAGTATAGCCAACTGGGCGTATTGCCTTACTTCGAAGTTCTTCGTAGAGAGCTTGCAGAGCAACAATTAGACGTTCCTGTGGCTGTTTTAACGGGAAGTCTCGTTATTATCCCAGCAAGTGTGAAATCTCGTTTAGAAGCCCTTTTTGGAGCCGATAAGATTACCTTCCAACCAGTAGGGCAACTAGACGAGAAGGATTATGTGAAGGTTCGTTTAGTTGGGGCGCAACATGATTTAGTTAGCGCCGTGACACAGCTCTTCCAAGAAGGGCAGATTCATGTCGTGATTGGGACAAAATCGCTCCTTGGCGAAGGATGGGATGCACCGTGCGTGAACTCATTGATTCTCGCTAGCTTTGTCGGCAGCTTTATGCTCAGCAATCAGATGCGAGGTCGCGCGATTCGCATTTGGCCGGAAAATCCAGAGAAGACAAGTAGCGTTTGGCATCTTGTGTCGATTAATCTTGCGGAGAAAAAACTCTTCAAGAAGAAAGAAGACGAAGAGGATTTACCAATCGGAATCGATAGCCCAGATATGGAATTGTTACAGCGCCGTATGAAGCAGTTTTTAGGGCTACACTATAATGAAAATACGATTGAATCGGGTGCGGATCGTTTAGACCTTGGCAATATCGAGTTCACGAAGAAGAATTTGACAAAACTCAACCAAGAAACCATCAGCCGCTCGCGTAACCGTGAAGAGTTAAGGGAACGCTG
>CALALK010000304.1 GCA_937923125.1 uncultured Carnobacterium sp. | reverse complement strand
TTCAGTAGTATTGCGCAATTTGATGCAACAAACCCAGAAAATAGATATCGTTCTCTACAAAAGTTTGAAAAAGAAGAGGGGATACTATTTATTCAAGATGAATTAAAAGCTAAGAAAGGAGAAACAGAAGAATGATTCCAGAGAAACCAAAAGATTTACAAGCAACACCTGATCAATGGAAGGCCATTGCAACTCGCGGAAATAATCTTCTTGTTTCTGCTTCAGCTGGATCGGGAAAGACTAAAGTTCTTGTAGAACGTATTCTCATGCATATTCAAGAGGGTATCGATATTAATGAATTGCTAGTTGTAACCTTTACAGAACTTGCAGCAAAAGAAATGAAGGAACGTCTTCGTACTAAATTAGAAGAAGCAATTGAAAAATCAACGGATGAAGTCCTTCAACAACGTTTTGCAAAACAATTACAGCTCATTCCATCTGCCATGATTTCAACAATCCATAGCTTCTGTATGAAAGTGATTCGCCGTTATTTCTATTTAGCGGGTATTGACCCAGTATTTACGATGATGGATGAAATCGAAGGGCAACTATTGCAAGAAAACGTGTGGAGAGAACTAGAAGAAGAGCTTCTCGAACATCCTGAATACGAAGAAGTGTTTGCAACTTTCTCCAACGACCGCTCTGATGATGGTATTACCAATACTGTTTATCGTCTATACCAATATTCTCGTTCTAAAAGAGAACCAAAAACATGGTTATCTAATCTAACAGAGAACTATGCCGTTGGAAGTGACTATGCGTCAACACCGTTTGTTAAAACATATGTAAAACCGGCATTAGTCGAAGAATTAAGTTATCTTGTAACTCAATACGATCAACTTCTTAAAGAAATTGAACTCCTTGGCGCTCCTAAGCATCAAGCAGTTTTAGAAGATGATTTAGATTTTGTAAAAACCGTTCTTGTGCATATTCAAGAAGAGTCGTATGTTTTTGCGTATCAAACATTTAAAGATAGAAAATTTAAGAACTGGTCTACGGCCAAAGTCGATGAATCGGTCAAAGAAAATCTCGATGAGATTAAAGCGATTCGTGAAGGTCTAAAAAAAGACTTCCAAAAAATCAAAGAGGATTACTTTGCGATTTCTCCAGAAGTTCAGCTGCAACAAATGACGAAAGTCAATCGCATCTTAGCGAAACTCTCGGATATTGCAGTGAAATTCTATGACCGATTTCAAGATGAAAAACATCAGTTAAATAAGCTTGATTTCTCTGATTTAGAACACGATACTTTAAAAATTTTGACAAAATTAGATGCGAATGGTCAAAAGATTGCTTCAGAATATTATCAAAATCACTTTAAAGAAGTCATGGTGGATGAATATCAAGACGTTAACCGTGTTCAAGAAGCGATTTTAGAGCTTGTAAGTAAGCCCGATAACCGTTTTATGGTAGGTGACGTGAAACAATCTATCTACGGCTTCCGTCTTGCAGATCCATCTCTATTCCGTGAAAAATACGAAGCGTATGCCGAAGGGAAGAGTGGAGAGAGAATTGTTTTAGCAGAGAATTTCCGTTCTAGAGATGAAGTGCTTTCCTTTACGAATAAAGTTTTCCAACAAATTATGAATAAAGAGTTGGGACAAGTGGAATATGACGATGTTGCTGCGCTTAAAACAGGGAATCTCTCTTATTCTCAAGATGACGACAAATCCAGTGAAATCATCCTTATTGAGGATGTTGATTTGAAAGAAGACTCTGAAGACATTGAAGAAGCTGAAGGATTTGAAAAAGTAGAAAATGAGATTCATTATGTTGCGCAACGAATTCAAGAGATGATCAAAACATCATTTGAAATAATGTTAGATATGAAAGAAGGGACAAAGCGTCCAGTCAATTATGGTGACTTTGCTATTCTTTCTTCAACCAAGAGTAACAATGATAAGATTGAATCGATTTTTGCGGCATATGGAATTCCAGTAAACGTTCAAAAGGCGCAATCCTACTTTAAACGTACTGAAATCACAACGATGGTTTCTTTACTTAAAGTGATTGATAATCCATTACAAGATATTCCGCTAGTGGCCGTATTACGTTCTGGACTTGTAGGCTTAGACGAAATCGCGTTGGCGCACATTCGTAAGTCATCTAAGAATACAAGTTATTACGAAGCACTTTGCCAGTTTGTTTCGGCCTTTGAACTCCAAGAAGTCGACTACTATGATTCTAAGCAACAATTAGCACTTAAAGAGCGAATAGAAGGCTTTTTAGCTTTGCTAAACAAATGGAGAGACAGCGCAAATAACGAATCAATCGCTCAGCTAATCTGGGAAATTTATATGGATACGCATTATTTGGAATATGTTCATGGACAGTCCAACGGTGCGCAAAGAGCTGTAAACTTGCATGCTTTATACGAACATGCTCATCAGTATGAATCAAGTAGTTTTAAAGGCGTTCGTAACTTTATTCGCTTCATCGAAGCATTACAAAAGAAAGAAAAAGACTTAGACGAAGCTCCGATTGCAACAGAATCAAACGCTGTACAAGTGATGACGATTCACGCAAGTAAAGGGTTGGAATTCCCGGTCGTATTCTTAATTGATACAAATCGTAAATTCAATATGCAGGACTTAAAAGCTTCTATTATGTGCTCAGATGAGATTGGTGTAGGTACGAATTACTTCGATTTAACCACTCGTATTACGTATCCAACAGTTCAAGCGGTAGCCACAAGAAACTTCGAGAAGAAGAAATTATTATCTGAAGAAATGCGTAAATTGTATGTAGCAATGACACGTGCACAGGAGAAGCTGATTATTGTCGGTACGCTTAAAAACTACGAGTCATTTAAGAAGAAATACGCCTTTTTAATCAATGAATCTAGCGAAATTCTACCATATCAAGCACGTTTCAAGAGTGGTACATTCCTTAACTGGATGCTGTTAAGTGCTATTCGTGAACAATACAAGGTTACTCCTGAAATTGTTGCAAAACCGGATATCGTAACTAAGAGTCAGCAATATATTCACGAAATCAGCGGTAAAGAAGTCTTCCAAGAAGATTGGCATGAATATTACAGTGAAGAAGATTCTCCACGTGAATTGAAGTCTCGAGTACAACAAATGCTTCAAAAAATTCAGCAAAACTATCAATTTGATGCTGAAAGTAAAACAACAAGCTATCAAAGTGTTTCTGAATTGAAACGTGTGCTTGAAGATCCAGTTATCGAAGAATTATCGCAAAATAGCTTGATAGAAGAGGGGAGAAGAGCCATTTACCTCTCTCCTACAT
>CALALK010000303.1 GCA_937923125.1 uncultured Carnobacterium sp. | reverse complement strand
CACCTTCAGTAAACTTCGGTGTCCCTGTTTGAACTTTTCCTTGTTTACCTGTTGACGTCACGTCTTCTCCTGTTGGTGTCACAGGCGTAACGGTTGGCGTATATTTCAAGCCAGCAATTGCTTTTCCTGTTGCTTTTTCAATCACCTGAACAACGATTGGGTCTGCTGTTCCTGTGAAGTCTTTATTCGGTGTGAACGTTACTTTCCCCGTCGTTTCATCGACCGTGTACGTTCCAACCTCTTTTCCATCTTTCATCGCTGGAGCACTCGCACCAAGCGCCTTGCCAGTCTTTGGATCTACTAAGACCATTGGCTTCTCGCTTGAAGGTGTAACAGCTCCATCCTTTCCTTCGAACTTCGGTGTTTCCACGTGGACGAGCCCTTGTACTTTTGTACTTGTGAGTTCTTTTGACATTGGGACAACCGTTGGAATATAGCGTCCATCCATTGTGTTGGTTTGGTCGCTTACGATTGTCTCATTCGCGCTCACTGGCGTCCATCCGGTATCATTTCCATTATCGTCCGTTCGACGAATCGTGATTCCTTTGCCTGTTCCGACAAATCCAGCTTCTGGAATAAATGTAACGGTCACATCTTTTCCTGCTCCCGTGACTTTATATTTCCCTTCGCCAGCCACCACATAGTACCCTTCAGCATCAAGCGCTACTTTGGCACCTGTCTCATCAACGATTACTGGTTCGATGGTTTCGTCGATAGTCGCATCGTCGGTTAGTGAATAGCGTTGTTTCCCGCTTGGTGTAAAGACCACTGTTCCCGTTTGTGGAATTCCTTGTAGTCCGTCTGTTTCTGTCTTACTTCCTTTTGGTAAGAAGGTTAAATGCACTTCGAAATCTTCCACTTCACCTGACAAGGCCATCCCTGTTGGCTTCTCAATTTGAGTGGCGTCTTTTGCGATACGCACACGTGCACCTAGCTCACTTAGCGATGCGTTCACTTTTTTGAAAGCCTCTTTAAAGACAAGAGTAGCCGTTCCGTCTGCATTAATTGTTAGCTTTTCAGAACGCTCATCTTCGTCAAAAGTTCCATTTCCGTTAAAATCTACCCATCCGTATAGTGTTGCTTCGTCCGCTCCACCTGTATGTGCTTCAAGGGATAAGGTTAAATCGCCTGTTTTCGTGCGGTCTAATACTAAAATACCGTTCGTTTTCCCTTTAAGGCTCTCTGGCAAGATTTGGTCAATACCTTCATCCGCCACCCCTTCACCATCGTCGCCTTTCCAGTTTGTACGGTCCACATTTTCGTCGACATCTGGACGTGTATCTCCAAGGTACGGTTGCTTCACATCTTCCCCTGTCACATTGTGGACTTGGTTAATACTATGCGTCGCCCTTCCGTAACTTTCCGGAGCATCACTCTCGTCAAATGGTAAGAATCCAATCATGGCAGACTGCTTGCTTGCCGAAGCCATATAGAGACTCACTTCGGTAGCCCCTTGCGTCATGACAATCGGTACAGCGACCATCCCCGCAGATAAGTTTGGTCCAAATACACCTGTTCCAAGTCCGCCTGTTTTCTGATCAGGACTTCCGTAGTATTTCCACGCGACAGGTTTCTTATCAGGCCCGACCTGCGTAGCCTCACGAATCGCTGCCAACTCTCCACTATGGTAGTTCACTCCATTAATCGGTATTGGTCTATATCCAATGACTTTTTTATTCGGATCGAATAAGTCTTTTGTATCTTGTGGGAAATAATTCAGCGTATACGGGCTGTCATATTTATACCATTCTGCAAAATGCTGCCAGCCTGTTCCGTTCGTAGTATACAGTGATAATTCCCCTAGATTCGACGAATCTCCTTCTGTCATGAGAACAGTTGGTTGGACTGTTTTTCCTTTATACGTTCCTGTAATTTCAAATTGAACCCCGACATTGCCGCCTTCATATTGCGTCGTAATCGTTGTTCTCTTTTCACCAGTATCGATTCCTGAATTATAAATTTCACTCCACGCGTCTTGTGGTTCGCCGACAATCAGCGCTTCTTTTCCTGCACTAAATTCACGTTTCCCGTCTGCACTTTCGGCGCTATTCATATATCCATTTTTCGCGTTTGGATCATAGGTACTCTTTTCAACATCAGTTGCGCCTTGTGCTTCGAGTCTCTTCTTATACAGTTCCGTTGCGTTAAATGGTTTCAACGACTTCACGCGAACCGTCACGACATACCCTGGACTAATTTCTTTTGTATACGTTGACCCTTCTTGTAAGGCTAATTGCCCAGTGGAAGTGGTCGTTGTTCCACTCCAGTTCGCAACATCACTAAAATCAATCCAACTTACCTGACTGAGCAATTCTTCTTGGGATAAATCCTTTGTAAATCCAGGTTTAGTCACTTTAGGAGTCGCCGTAGCATCTTCAACATCCGCCCCGACTGGAGTCGTTGCTGCTGGAGCGTCCCCTGCTTCACGTCTTGTACGTGTGCGAGGCGATTGTCCTTCAGAGGTAGTTGTTGGTTCTTCAGTGGTTGCTTCTACTTTTTCAGTCGTTTCCTCTGATGTAGTTTCAGTAGCACTTTGAGTCGTTTCAACCGTATCAGCTAACACAACGCTTTGTCCCTGTACGAATAAAAATCCTAATGCAACTGCCACAGAAGCTGTTCCCATACTGAGTTTTTTTATCG
>CALALK010000302.1 GCA_937923125.1 uncultured Carnobacterium sp. | reverse complement strand
GATTTATTTATAGATAGGGGAATTACAGAAATACAATTAATTTTTCAAGCACCAAAATAAGGAGAAAAACATGATACAGCGGCATTCAATACTTTTATGGAAAAAAGCTGAAAAGATAGACAAAGATTTTGACGAAATTGCGAGAGAAACATATGAAATTCTCATGGTCTTTCAACAATATCCTGAAGAAATACGACCGAACTTTTTGAGCGGTAAAACGAAAGCGACTGCTCAAAAATTTAATTGGATTTATGAAAATTTTAGGACGGTATTGAGGCATGGAGTAAATAGAGAGGATGCCACTGTATTTGAAGATTTAGGATATTCCGTCTCCTTTTTTTCTTCAATAAATGATCATGAATCATGCGGTTTTGAGATTACCGTTGGAAATAAGAATGAAAGTTTTTTTAATACGATAATTGTAAATGTACCACTAGCGTTAAATCTGTATACAAAAAAAGATGCAGATATGATAAGCAGTTTATTTCAAAAACTTGTACTTGCCTATAGACCATATTGGGGAATCGTTTCAAATAAAGTTTTGTCCAGAAAATATGGAAAGCACTTGAACGAGGGTTTGCCCGCAACCGTTCAGTGGATAAATTATTGGTCTCCGGCTATCATTAATAAAATCGGCATGGAAAAAATACATACCGTTCTGGAGAAAAATAGAAATCTAAAATATATTGATGGTATTCTTTCAATTAAGGAGACCGCTTTGGATATGACTAAAGAAGAAGATATCAGATTTCAAGATGAATTGCAAAAGACATTGCTGAAATAATTTAAAAGCAGGCTTACCGTATGCAGGGGATGTTGTAAAAGCCGGCTGTAAGGCGGTTATAAAGGGAGCCGACGACATTGTTTTTACGCTGATCAAAAAACTTGACGCGGAAGATGCGTATAAGGCGTTCAAACTGTTTAAGACGCGATTTCTTGCAAACATTGACGAAGCCATAGCAACGGTTTACCAATGGATTGAGCATGCAGGCAACTCAAAGTACGGAAACAGGATAAAAGGTATTCTCTCAAGTGCGAATGAGAATTTAAACAAAGCCGTTGATTTTGTAAAGAAACAGATTGATGAGTTTGAGGAAAGGGTATTTGGAGAAAACAGTAAGATAAAACCAAAGACAAATAAAAGCAAAACAATTAAAATAGAGAATGCAGCACAGATGTCCGTACCGCAAAGCGAAAAAGCTGCGCGCAGGGAGATGGCACGGGAGCAACCGCTTCCAGATTATGAGAGATTAAGCGAAATTAACGTTGAGAAAACTGATCATAAAGAAATTAAACTGTCTCGCAATGATCCGATTGTTCAAAAGATAGCAAAAGAAACTTCATCAGAAATATTAAATGAACTGACTGCAAAAAATAGTATTAAAACGAAAATGACAGCCAAAATTAAGGAAATTGGTTGGACAGAAAAAGTATTTGCAGAAAAAGCCGTAACTCCAATTTCAAAATTAAGCGATGATGATTTGCTTAAAATAAGGAAAATAAATGAAAAATAGTTGAAAACTAACTGTAGAAGGTGTAAGATTAAGAAAATTATTTCATCAAAGGGGAAAATTATGTTTAAGCATCAATCAACAACAGTTGGGTATAAAAAATCAAAAGCATTTGGGTTATGTGGTTTTGTAGCAACAGCAAGTGTGTTTCTATTTGTAAGCAGTGTTTTTACAGCGGATACGGTTTCAGCGGATGAAGTGGTAGCTGCAGAGGAAACTCTTGCGACAACAACAAAAGCTATCGAAAATTCAGATACTTTAAAGACAGCCATCGACAATGCAAAGACAGAAGGCGTAACTGTTAATGAAAGTTCAGAAACGATTACGAATTTAAATGAAGAACAAGTCAAAGCGGCTCAAGCGGAGAAGGCGGCTGAGATTGAACAAGTGACTAATAAGTATAAAGAAGATAAAGCAAAATATACTGAAGAGAAAAAGAAGTACGATGAAGATGTAAAAGAATACAATATCCAAAAAGCTCAATACGACGAAAAGAAAGCAGCATACGAAGAATACCAAAAGCAAATTGCTGACGGTAAAGATGCGGGGATTATTAATACATTACAAGAATTAGCTTTGAAAACAGAACCAGATGCACATACGGTTGTCAGTGGGGATGTGAACTACCTTACACAAGCTGGTGTAGATGCCTTAAACCAATCGGACTACTTAGCTCGATTTGATGCAGACAAAATAAAAGCGGAATATCTTACAACAACGAATCCATATTCAGATACAGACGATGCTTGGGTCGCTCTTGAAGTTGGTAAAACAATGACTGTTACAAGTACGAATCTTTCAAATTCACGCTTTAAAGATACAGCGATTGCTAAAATCGTCCGTGAATTCACAGTTACAAGCGCTCCAGGTAACTCAGGAAAAATCATTGCGAATGTTTATCGTGACCCAGCTAAAACAATTGTAGTAGGAGATAGCACGGATTCTGCAAATCCATTAACAATCAATGTTGTGGATCATTACTATGACGCAGCTGGAAATGAAGTTCAAGCGGTCTACGATGGAAACTCCATTATCGCGGTTAACAGTTTGAATCACTATAACGGCATTCGTTATACAGAAAATGGAGAAACAAAATGGGCTTGGGAAGATACAAAACACATTGAAAAAATGAGTGTTGGAAGCAATAAGTTTATCCCAATTCCAGGTTCTTCTGTAAGCGAGCAAAATGGTGAAATCTATTCAGTGAACGACAACCAATACTTAGAACATGGTTCAAAATTCAATGGGAATGATATGGGAAATGTAAAAGGTTGGGATGATGAAACGGCAGAAAACTTCTATTGGGGAAGTGGCGCACTTCGTCTGTATGATAACCACTACACATTCTCAGTACAAGGGAATTCAGTTGGTTTAAATACTGTCTATTGGTTTGCGATTAATACCAATATTGCTTTTCCTCAACCGCCAGGAGTAGAACCGGTGAAACCAAGTGAGCCAACAGAACCAGAAGCTCCAAGTGTGACAGTGAATCAATATGCGATTATTTCAGCACTTCCTGTGGAACCTTCTACTCCAGAAGTTCCAAAGACTCCAGAAGTGCCTGTGACACCGGAAATCCCTACAACTCCAGAAATCCCTACAACTCCAGCACCACAACTTCCAAATACTGGGACAGCAGACTCACTACTAAGTGTAGCAACGGCGTTCCTACTCAGTGGTTTTGGAGTATTAGGATTCAAGAAAAAAGAAGACTAAAATAATAATAGATGAATGAGGGTGGATTGCATCCTCATTCTTTTTTTGCTTCAAATTATGGTATAATAAAACGAATATGCATACAGCGAGGTGACGTCATGAAAACAGATATTCAAATTGCACAAGAAAACCAAATGCAACCCATCACGGTGATTGCCGAAAAGCTTCATTTAACTCCTGATGAAGTAGAACCCTATGGAAAATACAAAGCCAAGATTGATAAGACTGATATTCATAACCCAGAGAATTTTGGGAAACTCATTTTAGTGACATCGATGAATCCGACTCC
The DNA here is from genome assembly GCA_937923125.1 of uncultured Carnobacterium sp. GTDB lineage: Bacteria > Bacillota > Bacilli > Lactobacillales > Aerococcaceae > Granulicatella. Next base: position 17,164 of record CALALK010000302.1, on the reverse strand, counting down.
TGCTGGAGAAGGAAAGTCTACAGTAACAGTTGGGCTTGGGGACGCACTAACGGCTATTGGAAAGAAAACTACCATCGCACTTCGTGAACCTTCTCTAGGACCAACACTTGGGCTCAAAGGAGGAGCTACAGGTGGAGGTTATGCACAAGTTGTTCCGATGGAAGAAATCAACTTGCATTTCACAGGGGACATGCATGCCCTAACGACAGCAACAAATCTGTTATCTGCCATCATCGATAATCATATACATCAAGGAAATGAATTAGAAATCGATCCTAGCCGCATTATTTGGAAGCGGGCCTTGGACTTAAATGACCGAGCGTTGCGAGAAATTGAAATTGGGCTTGGAGGTCCAGTGAATGGAACACCGCGTAAAGACGGTTTTGATATTACGGTCGCAACTGAAATGATGGCGATTCTTTGCCTGGCGAGTGATTTAAGCGACTTGCAACGACGCGTTTCAAATATTCTCGTGGCGTATACAAAGTCAGGAGAACCTGTTACCGTGTTTGATTTAGGTGCGGAAGGAGCAATTACCGCATTACTCAAAGAGGCAATGAAACCTAACCTTGTGCAGACATTGGAAGAAACACCAGCCATTGTTCATGGAGGACCATTTGCTAATATCGCGCATGGCTGTAATAGTGTCGTGGCAACGAGAATGGCATTGACGCTTGCAGATTATGTCGTGACCGAAGCGGGATTCGGGGCTGACCTTGGTGCACAGAAGTTCCTCGATATTAAAGTTCCTGTTCTTGGAAAACATCCAGATGCAGTTGTGCTTGTAGCGACTATTCGTTCGACGAAAATGCATGGTGGCGTTGCGCTAGATGAACTCGCACTTGGTGAGAATCTCGAGGCGGTTCGTGAAGGTTTCAAAAATGTACGAAAACATATCGAAAACGTACAAGCATATGGCTTACCAGTTGTTGTAGCCTTAAATGAATTTTTAACAGATACAAAAGATGAACAAGCCCTCTTTATGGAATTATGCCGTGAGATGGGTGTGACTTGTGTTCTGACGAGTGTGTGGGAACACGGAAGCCGGGGCGGTATCGCACTAGCAGAGAAAGTCGTCGAATTATGTGAGAACAACGCTACTTTCCAACCAACTTATGATATGAGTGCGACAATCCAAGAAAAAGTCGAGACGATTGCGAAGAACGTTTATGGAGCTACAAACGTTCATTATTCAGACGAAGCCCTTACACAATTGAAGGAATTTGAAAAACTGGGATGGAACCATCTGAATGTGTGTATTGCCAAAACACCATACTCATTCTCGGATAATGCGAAATTAAAAGGACGACCAACCGATTTCGATATTACGATTCGTTCTTTCGTCCCTAAGCTTGGCGCTGGATTTATTGTAGCGTTAACGGGAACAGTTTTAACAATGCCGGGACTTCCTAAAGTTCCAGCAGCACTTGGAATTAGTGTTGATGACAATGGGAAAATTCAAGGGTTATATTAAGAGACTTGAAAGGAGTTTGCATGAAAGATTTTAGAGTCGATCATTTGAAAAAATCTTATGGTGCGAAATCATTATTAGAAGATGTCTCCTTTATTATTAACGAAGGAGAGCACGTAGGCTTAATCGGTCAAAATGGGACTGGGAAGAGTACATTATTATCCATTCTTGCAGGAGTTGATTTTGCAGAATCGGGCGATATTACAACGTCTAACGATTTCAGAATTGGATACTTATCTCAGCAACCGCAATTAGATGACGAAGATACGATTTTCGAAGCCTTGTATAAAGGCGACCATCCAACGTTAAAAGTCGTTCATGACTTTGAAGAAGTGGTGGAGCAATTACGAGAAAATCCAACGTCGGAAAGTCTTGCGAAACGATACAGCGTCTTAGAGCAAAAGATGAATGAAATCGATGGATGGCAAGTGGAAGTTCAAATCAAGACGATTCTTCAAAAGATGGGACTAACGGATATCCAGAAAAAAGTGGGCACACTCTCTGGTGGTCAAAAGAAACGTGTGGGTCTTGCAAAAGTATTGATGGAAGAACCGGATTTACTATTGCTCGATGAACCAACGAACCACTTAGACCTAGAAGCCATTGAATGGTTAGAAGGTTATTTAGCCAATTACAAAGGCGCGATGATGCTCGTTACTCATGACCGTTACTTCCTCGAACGTGCGGTAACGCATATGTTTGAACTCGTGAACGGTAGAATCGAAGCGTACGAAGGAAATTACGAGTCTTACTTAGAACAACGAAGCCAACGAGAACAAATCGCAACACGTATGTCGCAGAAACAAAAACGATTGTATCAAAGCGAGTTAGAGTGGATGCGCCAAGGTGCAAAAGCTCGTACAACGAAACAACAAGCCCGTATTCATCGTTTTGAAGCGCTAGAAAAAGATGTGAAGCAAACGACTTCTCAAGAGAAGCTAGTGATGGAGTTTGACCAAGCTCGTATTGGAAAACGTGTTTTTCAACTGGAAGACGCCTTTCTTTCGATTAATGGACAATCCATCGTAAAGAATCTGGATTGGGTTATTCAAAGTCAAGCGCGCATCGGGATTGCTGGGGTGAATGGCGTTGGGAAATCCACATTCTTAAATGCCATTGCCGGACAGATTCCATTTGATAGTGGCCAATTTGTTGTCGGTGAGACCGTTCGAATCGCGTACTATAAACAACAAGATGAAGATATTCCAATGGATAAACAGCTGATCCAATATTTACGAGAAGAAGCGGAAGAAATTAAACGTAAAAATGGAGAAGTAGCATCTATTTCAGAATTACTCGAGACTTTCTTATTCCCAAGACATTTACATGGAGCGTATATTCATACATTGTCTGGAGGAGAGAGAAGACGACTCTACTTACTTCGTTTATTAATGACAAAACCAAATGTGTTATTATTAGACGAACCAACGAACGACTTGGATATTGATACATTAACCGTACTCGAAGATTTCCTAGAGTCGTTTAATGGGGCGGTTCTTATCGTATCGCATGACCGTTACTTCTTAGATAAGACGGTCGACCAATTATTTGTTATCCGAGGAGAAGGGCAAACAGAATTGTTCTACGGATCGATGAGTGAGTATTTAGAACAAGAAAAGACGCTCGCAAAAGTTGTGGTGGAAGCTCCTAAGGTGGAAACGCCAAAATCGGAGACTCCAAAAGCAGCTCCATCTAAGAAGATGACGTATCAAGAGAAGAAGGAATGGGAGACGATTGAAGGAACCATTCAAGAACTCGAAGAAAAACTAGAATTCTTGCAAGAGGAAATGAGTGTACATGCACAAGATTTTGCCAAACTACAAGAATTACAAGAGGAATTAGACAAGACGGAAGAAGCGGCAAGTGAAGCTTACGAACGTTGGGAATATTTAGCAGAATTAGCAGGGAATTAAAGAAAGGAACAGATATGACGAAACAATATAAAGACTTACTAAGAAAGATTTTAGAAGAAGGAACAACAAAAACGGACCGTACTGGTACAGGGACAAAGAGTGTGTTCGGATACCAAATGCGTTTTGACTTACAAAAAGGATTTCCACTGTTAACAACAAAACGTGTGGCGTTTGGTTTAATTAAGAGCGAATTACTATGGTTCTTACACGGCGATACAAATATCAAATACTTATTAGAACATAACAACCACATTTGGGATGAATGGGCATTTGAGCGTTATGTTTCTTCTCCAAAATATACTGGTCCTGATATGACAGACTTTGGACGCCGTTGCTTAGAAGACGAAGCATTTAACGAAGTATACCAAGAAGTGAAGAAAGACTTCTGTGAGAAAATCTTAACGGATGATGCGTTTGCGGCTGAATTCGGTGAACTTGGAAATATTTATGGTTCTCAATGGCGTCACTGGAAAACAACAAAAGGGGAAACGATTGACCAAATCGCAGATTTACTGAACTTATTGAAGAATTCTCCAGATTCACGTCGTATGATTGTATCCGCATGGAATCCAGAAGATGTTCCAAGCATGGCGCTTCCTCCATGTCACACAATGTTCCAATTCTACGTTGCTGATGGTAAATTAAGCTGCCAATTATACCAACGTAGTGCGGATGTGTTCTTAGGGGTGCCATTCAACATCGCAAGTTACGCCTTATTAACACATTTAATCGCAAATGAAGTAGGGTTAGAAGTTGGTGAATTCGTTCATACATTAGGCGATGCGCATATCTACTTAAACCATATGGAACAAGTTGAAACACAATTAGCGCGTGAGGAAAGAGAATTACCAACACTCGTATTAAAACATCCTGAAAAATCAATGTTTGAAATCGATGTTGATGATGTGATTGTGGAAGGATATAATCCACATCCAACGATTAAAGCACCGATTGCCGTGTAATACTGGAGGAAACAGATGTTAATTTATATTTGGGCTCAAGATGAACAAGGGCTTGTTGGAAAAGACAATACGCTTCCTTGGCGATTACCGAATGATTTGAAATTCTTTAAAGAAGTGACAATGGGGCAAACCATCCTTATGGGACGTAAGACGTTTGAAGGGATGGGGAGCCGCTTGCTTCCAGGGCGTCAAACCATTCTTTTAACAAGAAGCAACGATTATGAAGTGCCAGGCGCTGAAGTTGTGACAGATGTAAAAGATATTATCGAAGATGCCAAACACGAGGACATTTATGTGTGCGGTGGTGCCGAAGTGTATCGTCTTCTAAAAGAACATGTGGAACTGCTATACTGCACAAGAATACATCATACATTTGAAGGGGATACGTATTTCCCAACCGATTTTCCATGGGGCGATTTCGTGAAAGTGAAATCACTCGAAGGTGAAGTGGATGAAAAAAATGTCTACCCACATACGTTTGAAATCTACGAGAGAAAAGAGGAAACTCTATGACAACGTGGCATGATGTCATTGGTGGGGAGAAGGAAAAAGAGTATTTCCATGCAGTACGTTCCTTTGAACAAAACGAGCGAAATCATCATAAAGTATTTCCTGCTGCAGAGAATGTCTTTAAGGCTTTGGAACTGACACCATTTGATAACGTGAAAGTGGTTATTCTTGGTCAAGATCCTTATCATGGCGATAACCAAGCACATGGTCTTAGCTTCTCCGTTCAAAAAGGTGTTGCACTACCGCCTTCATTACTCAATATTTATAAGGAACTTGAAAGCGACCTTGGCATTCCTGTTGCAAAGAGTGGGGATTTAACCGCTTGGGCAAAGCAAGGCGTGTTGCTTTTGAACACAGTATTGACGGTTCGTGCACACGAGGCGAATAGCCATCGTGGTCAAGGGTGGGAAACTTTTACCGATGCGGTTATTTCTTCTCTAAATCAAAGTGACCATCCAATCGTCTTTGTATTGTGGGGGAAACCAGCACAATCGAAAGAAAAGCTGATTACCAATCCGAACCATTTGATTTTAAAGGCACCACATCCAAGTCCATTATCCTCATACCGCGGATTTTTTGGAAGTAAACCGTTTAGCAAAGCAAATGCATTTCTAGAGGCAACGGGTCAAACACCGATTGATTGGAGACTCTAATTGATTCAAAATTTAAAAGGCCATGAAGTTTATATCTCTTTAGAATAAAAGCTTTTTATAGGATGGAATTGTCTAAAGAAAAGGATACTATATAATTACAGTAAAGAAATGAGGAAGAGGGGGATGAAAATGAAATTTAAAAGTAAATTATTTTATTTTGTTTCATTTAGTTTATTCCTTTTAGGATTTTACCTAAGGAATGCTGTCGTTGAAGCAGCTGAAGTTCAACATGGATTTTCAATTAGTGAGTTCGTTACGAAGAAAGAATCACTAGAATTAGTAATGACCGGATTGACCGGATATGATATTTATTACATCATTGGGAATTGTTGTTTGGTTTCGACTGTTGGTTTTATCATCTATGTGAAAATCAACGAAAAGAATAATAAAAATAAATAGATATTATAAAAGCTAAACGATTTGGTTTAGCTTTTTTTGCATCTGTTGAACAAAGAGAACATCCAGAGTGGAAAGGACAACTAGTCATTGTAGGAGGAAAACCAAATCAAAGAGGAGTTGGATCCACTTGTTCTATTTTTTTGCCTTTAGTATGAAGTTTGTGGTACGATAGTGAAAACGGTTAAAAGAAAGAAGGGCTTTTATGAAGAAAAAGAGTAAATGGTTTGGTTTATTTGCAACTTTATTGGTGATTTTATCATTGGTGTTTTTAGGGAACACTTCGGCAAAAGCTGCTGAAGGAAAAGAACTTCAAAACGTAATTTCAGGATTAGAACTTCTTGATCAATCGGATACAAAATTAAGTCCAGATGCAAATGGAGTCTATCAAATCCTTACAAATAGAGCATATAAATTAAGAGCGCTATTCGACTTAGAGCATTACAATGGAGATATTCAAAATGGTGATTTCTTTAAATTAGAGGTTCCTGCTGAGATTACATTCTACGATAATCATGACGTGGAATTAGTTGATTTGGCAACGAATGTACCAATTGCGGATGCACATTTTGAAGGACATGGTGATAACCAAGGTGGGACGATTACAGTCACACTGAAGAACCTAGACAAATATTTAGCGGCAAAGGGTGCGGATACAGTCAAAGAGGTGAAAGGAACTTTAGCTTTAAACTTCTTATATAAGAAGAATGTATCTAACCAAACAGTAACGTTCGACTCACCATCAATGCAAACAACGATTACTCAAACACATAATTCTAAAACTCTTTCAGATGAAACAGATCCAATTGGTAAAGAAAACTTTGCAAAAATTGGTGGGCAAGCAGCTAATAAAGCATGGACATCAGCAAAATTAGAAGCTGCAGGTTCAAAAGGTTCTGGCCAATATGTTTCAGAGTGGAAAGTACGTGTAAATACAAGTGGAGACAACTTAGGAGAAAACTTAGTATTAAATGATACTTTACCAAGTGATCCTTCAACAGCCTCTATTCAATATATTCCTGAATCATTAGTCGTGTACAATGCACCTTCAATGAACGAGACAACATCTGGTAAAGAATCGGATTTCGTACAATTAGTAGAAGGAACTGACTACACAGTAAACTGGAATGAAAACTATACAAACTTTACAATCACATTCAAAGATGGAACTAAAAAATACTATGTCACTTATGACACAACAACTCCAAATGATGGAAGTAAAGTTCAAAATATGGTTTCTGTAACAAAAGCAGACGGTACACCAGTCACTCGTCGTACAAATACGACTGAGACAACATTCACAGCAAGTGCAACTTCGCTCTTCTCAGGCACAATCGAAGCAACGAGTGCTTATACAGTTAAAGTGAGCAAAGTAGATGCGAAAACATTGAATCCTGTTCAAGGTGCTGTATATGTCATTACAGATCCAGATGGAAATACAGTTGAAGTGACTACTGACGAAGAAGGTCATGCTGTTTCTCCGCAATTCGATGAAAAATACGCTGGAAAAGAATTCAAGATTAAAGAGAAAACTGCTCCAGAAGGTTACGAATTAGACGAAACTGAATATACAGTGACTCTTGGTAAAGATGGAAGCATCTTACATGTAAAAGATACTCCTAAAGAGGAAGAAACAACTACAACGACAACAACAACAACTACAACAACAGAAGAAACTACTGTGACAACAGTTGAAGAAACTTCAACAACTGTAACTGAAGAACTTCCAAACACAGGTACTGGCAACCAAACAATCTATATGGTGATTGGTGGATTACTAGTGGTTGCGGCAGTTGGAGTGTTAGTATTCGCTAAGAAAAAAGATTCTGACGAAGAAAGCAAAAATTAATATAAATCAGTAAGACTGACAGAGAGCCTGTCAGTCTTTTTTATTTCCTTAATAAATATGAAAATGAATGATTGAAGTCCGCTTTTAGGAGGAGTACAATAGAAGTAGATAGAAGAGTTGAAATGGAGGGATAATGATGAAAAAACTGATGTTGATTTACTATAATATCGTCGCTGTTTTAACCATTCTCTATTTAGTGCTAACAGCAACCGTAATGAACTTAGGGAATGCTTTTATTACAACTCAAGGATGGCACGTTGTGATTCTTAGCGCGCTGATTTTAGTCATTGTATTTGGAATGGAATTTGCGAAGAAGAAATTCCCGGATGATTTTTTTGAATTTATTATTGAAAATGCGGGGCTACTTTGTATCGCATGGCTTACATTAGTCGTTCGAGCGTTTGGTGTTACTGTTTTAAAATACGCAACAGATTTAGCTCTTGATGAATGGATGCAGCAAGTTATAGGGCGAGCAAGCGTTGTGCAGATAGTTATCTTTGCCATCACAAATGGAATCGTGGTTGCAAAAATCATTCGTTATTTTGCAAGAAAAAGAGTCATAGCAAACAATTAATAGACCCAAGCGGAGTGCCAATGTGCATTCCGTTTTTATTTTTCATCAAAAATCGATAAGATAGAGAAGAAATATTGATAGAAAGTGAGGGAAATCGATGCGGAAAATTTTACATGTAGATATGGATGCGTTTTTCGCATCGGTGGAACAAAGGGACCATCCTGAATGGAGAGGAAAGCCTGTGATTGTCGGTGGGAAACCTAACCAAAGAGGTGTTGTGTCTACTTGTTCATATGAGGCGAGAGCTTTTGGCGTGCGTTCTGCGATGCCTACAGCAAAAGCCATGAAACTTTGCCCACAAGCCATACTCACGCCTGGGCGATATCAGTTATATAAAGAAGTTTCTGCTCAGGTGCATGAAGTGTTTCGAACCTACACAGATTTAATCGAGCCGCTCTCGATCGATGAAGCCTATTTAGATGTTACAGAGAATAAGAAAGGAATCAACTCTGCAACAGTGATTGCTCATTCGATTCAAAAGGATGTCTACGAAAAAACAGGACTCACTTGTTCAGTTGGCGTGTCCTTTAATAAGTTTCTCGCGAAAATGGCTTCAGGTTATCATAAGCCTTCTGGAGTGACAGTAATTACACCGGAAAATGCTAAAGAGTTTATTCGAACAATTCCTATTGGAGATTTCTATGGAGTTGGAAAAGTGAGTGCTGAGAAATTGAAACAGGCGGGGATATTAACAGGAGAAGATCTCTTTCCATTATCTAAGGAAGAACTGGAGAAGAAGTTTGGCACTCTTGGCCCACGATTGTACTTGCAAGTACGAGGGGAGTCAAATGACCAACTGACGCTTCATCGTGAACGCAAATCCATCGGGACAGAGCGAACCTTAATAAAGGATACGACCGACCATGGTATTCTAACGGGATACTTGGAGGAGTTTGCACAAGAATTAGAACGGATGTTGAAGAAGAGAAGTCTTGCTGCAAGAACAGTCACGCTGAAGTTAAGAGATTCGGAATTTAATACAATCACTAAGAGTGTTACATTGCGTGATTACTTTAATAAAAAAGAGGAAATCTATCCGATTGCATTACAATTATTCGAAGAAACAATGGAGGAAAGCCCGATAAGGCTGATAGGACTTACTGTTTCGCATCTTGAAAAGACAGATAGAATCTATAAACAACTAAAACTGTTTTAAAATAATAGTACAGTTTTCACGTGAGCACTAGTACAGTTTTATTGTGAAAATAAACAATCTTGTTACTGAAAATAGATGAAAACAGAAAATTGATTGAACAAATAAGAATTAAAAAAGACTTTATTTAGCGTAAGATAGTGGTAGTTTTTTCACAAAGTTTACAAATACGCTCTATAAAGTCTTCTTTGCTTGCATATTTCACAAAAGTTTGTTAAATTATTATACGATAGCAGAGGGAATAGTACAGTTTAACTACCTGTTTTGTCTGTTAAGCACAATTTCTTATAGAAAAGGGGAAAAAAGAAGTATGGCAACGAAGAAAAAATTCAATCTCGATGCACTTTTCACACCAAATAACACGAACTTTGAAATGGTTCAAGTGTTAGACGCAGAAGGAAATGTTGTAAATCCTGACTTAGTACCAGATTTGTCTGATGACGAATTAGTTCAATTAATGACTGACATGGTATGGTCACGTATCTTACATGAACGTTCAACTGCATTAAACCGTCAAGGACGTTTAGGGTTCTACGCTCCAACAGCTGGACAAGAAGCTTCACAATTAGCTTCAATCAAAGCTATTGAGAAAGACGACGTTCTTTTACCAGGTTACCGTGATGTACCACAATTAGTAAAACACGGTTTACCATTATCACAAGCATTCTTATGGTCTCGTGGACATGTTGCAGGTAACATGTACCCAGAATCATTAAAAGCTTTACCACCACAAATCATCATCGGCGCACAATATGTACAAGCTGCTGGTGTTGCTTTAGGTCTTAAAAAACGTGGTAAGAAAAATGTTGCAGTGACTTATACTGGTGATGGAGGATCTTCACAAGGGGACTTCTATGAAGGAATTAACTACGCTGGTGCATTTAAAGCTCCTGCAATCTTCTTTATCCAAAACAACGGTTGGGCAATTTCAACTCCTCGTGAGTTACAAACAGCTGCTCCAACATTAGCTCAAAAAGCAGTTGCTGCTGGTATCCCTGGTATCCAAGTAGATGGTATGGACCCATTAGCAGTTTACGCTGTAACTAAAAAAGCTCGTGAATACGCAGTTGCTGGAAACGGTCCTGTGTTAATCGAAACAATCTGCTTCCGTTATGGTCCTCATACATTATCAGGTGACGACCCAACTCGTTACCAACCAGAAGGAATTCAAGACGAATGGGCTAAAAAAGATCCATTAATTCGTTTCCGTAACTACCTAACAGCTAAAGGCTTATGGTCAGAAGAAAAAGAAAACGAAGTAATTGAAGCAACTAAAGAAGAAATCAAAGAAGCGATTAAAGAGGCTGACAAACAACCTAAACAAAAAGTTTCATTCTTCTTAGAAACAATGTTTGAAGAACCAACAAACGTTATTAAAGAACAAATCGAACACTTTAAAGCAAAGGAGAATAAATAATTATGGCACAAATGACAATGATTCAAGCCATCACAGACGCTTTGGCTGTTGAATTAAAACGTGATGAAAATGTCCTAATTTTCGGGGAAGACGTTGGTAAAAACGGTGGGGTTTTCCGTGCGACTCAAGGGCTTCAAGATGAATTCGGTGAAGACCGCGTGTTCAATACTCCTTTAGCAGAATCTGGTATCGGTGGTTTAGCAATCGGTTTAGCATTAGAAGGTTACCGTCCAGTTCCTGAAATCCAATTCTTCGGATTCGTATTCGAAGTAATGGATAGCGTGGTAGCTCAAGCAGCTCGTACACGTTACCGTATGGGTGGAACTCGTCAAATGCCTATCGTATTCCGTTCACCAATGGGTGGAGGGGTACATACTCCAGAATTACACTCAGATAACTTAGAAGGTTTAGTAGCTCAATCACCAGGTTTGAAAGTGGTTATCCCATCAAACCCATACGATGCAAAAGGGTTATTAATCTCAGCTATTCGTGACAACGACCCAGTTGTTTACTTAGAACACATGAAACTATACCGTTCATTCCGTGAAGAAGTTCCAGAAGGAGAATACACAGTTCCTCTAGGAGTAGCTGCAGTAACTCGTGAAGGTAAAGACGTATCTGTAATTACTTACGGTGCAATGGTTCGTGAAGCAGTTAAAGCTGCTGAGAACTTAGAAAAAGAAGGAATCTCAGTAGAAGTTATTGACTTACGTACTGTTTCTCCATTAGACTTAGACACAATCTTAGCATCAGTTGAAAAAACTGGTCGCGTAGTGGTTGTTCAAGAAGCACAACGTCAAGCTGGTATCGGCGCAATGGTTATGTCTGAAATTGCTGAACGCGCAATCTTAAACTTAGAAGCTCCAATCGGACGTGTTGCAGCTCCAGATACTATCTTCCCATTTGGTCAAGCAGAAAACGACTGGTTACCAAATGCTAGCGATATTGAAGCTAAAGTTCGCGAAACAGTGAACTTCTAATTCAACAAATTTCATTCTAAAGAGCCTCTCGCATGAGTGTGCTCTTTAGAGTTTTATAAAAATAAGAAGGGATGTACAAGCATGGCTTTCCAATTTAAAATGCCTGATATCGGTGAAGGTATCGCAGAAGGCGAAATCGTAAAAATCGACATTAAAGTCGGAGATACAATTCAAGAAGATGATATTTTATTCGAAGTACAAAACGACAAATCTGTAGAAGAAATTCCTTCTCCAGTAAGTGGTAAAGTATTAGAAGTTAAAGTTCAAGAAGGTACAGTAGCTCGCGTAGGCGACATCATCGTAGTTATCGACGATGGTTCAGGCCCAGCAGAAGCATCTGCACCAGCAGCGGCTCCAGCGGCAGCACCTGCACCAGCTGCACCAGCAGCATCAAACACTTTCCAATTCAAATTACCTGACATCGGTGAAGGAATTGCAGAAGGTGAAATCGTTAAAATCGACATCAAAGTAGGCGACAAGATTGCTGAAGATGACATTTTATTCGAAGTACAAAACGATAAATCAGTAGAATCTATTCCTTCTCCAGTAGCTGGAACTGTTACAGCAGTTTTAGTTTCTGAAGGAACAGTAGCTCACGTTGGTGATGTAATCGTTGAAATCGCAACAGAAGGCGGTTCTCACGCACCAGCAGCAGCGGCTCCAGCACCAGCAGCAGCTCCAGCGGCACCTGCAGCGGCACCTGCAGCTCCAACAGGAGTTCCAGCAGCAAGCAACCCTGGTAAATTAGTATTAGCAATGCCTTCAGTTCGTCAATATGCACGTGAAAAAGGTGTTGACATTACAGCAGTAGTTCCAACTGGTAAAGGCGGACGCATCACTCGTGAAGACATCGATAACTTCGGTGGCGCACCAGTAGCTGCACCAGCAGCTCCAGCGGCAGTAGAAGCTCCAGCAGCATCTGCACCAGCAGCTCCAGCTCAAGCATCTGCACCAGCAGCGGCTCCAGCTCCAGCTAAACCATTCGTTGGATCAGCTGAACGTGAAGAACGCGTTAAATTAACTCCAATGCGTAAAGCAATCTCTAAAGCAATGGTTAACAGCAAACACACTGCACCACACGTTACTTTACATGACCAAGTTGAAGTTTCTAAACTTTGGGATCACCGTAAGAAATTCAAAGATGTTGCAGCTGCACAAGGTACTAAATTAACATTCTTACCTTACGTTGTTAAAGCTTTAGCAGTAGCAATGAAGAAATTCCCAGTATTGAATGCTTCTATCGACGATGCATCTCAAGAAATTGTTTACAAAAACTACATCAACATCGGTATCGCTACAGATACAGATTTAGGTTTATTCGTTCCAAATATCAAAGATGCGAATACTAAGAGCATGTTCGGTATTGCAGATGAAATTAACGCATTAGCTGCAAAAGCTCATGAAGGTAAATTAACAGCTGCAGAAATGGGACAAGGAACAATTACAATCTCTAACATCGGTTCAGTAGGTGGCGGTTGGTTCACTCCAGTTATCAACTACCCTGAAGTTGCGATTTTAGGTGTTGGTACAATCGTTCGCGAACCAGTTATCAACGAAAACGATGAAATCGTAATCGGACGTAACATGAAATTATCATTAAGCTTTGACCACCGTATCGTGGATGGAGCAACTGCTCAAAAAGCTATGAACGAATTGAAACGTCTATTAAACGATCCAGAATTATTATTAATGGAAGCTTAATTCATTAAATTGTTAGGAACGGCGTAGACATGGGTTTACGTCGGTTCCTTATTTGAAAACTTTTAAGAGGTGAAAAAAATGGTAGTAGGCGATTTCGCTATTGAACTAGATACAGTCGTAATCGGTGCCGGCCCTGGTGGATATGTTGCAGCTATTCGTGCAGCTCAAGAAGGTCAAAAAGTTGCGATTATCGAGAAAGAATATTTTGGTGGTGTCTGCTTAAACGTTGGATGTATTCCATCTAAAGCGTTAATTTCAGCTGGACATCATTACCAAGAAGCACAACACTCAGAAGTATTTGGTGTGACTGCTAAAGAAGTTGTTTTAGACTTCGCTAAAACTCAAGAATGGAAAGATAACCAAGTTGTTAAGAAATTAACTGCTGGTGTTGAGTACTTATTAAAGAAAAACAAAGTTGAAATTATTAAAGGGGAAGCGTTCTTAGTGGATGAGCACACTTTACGTGTTGTTACTGAAGACAGCGCTCAAACTTATTCTTTCAACCATGCTATCGTAGCTACAGGTAGCCGTCCAATCGAAATCAAAGGTTTCAAATTTGGCGGACGCGTTATCGATTCAACTGGTGGTTTAGGTCTTAAAGAAGTTCCTAAAAAATTAGTTGTTATCGGTGGTGGGGTTATCGGTTCAGAACTAGGTTCAGCATATGCTAACTTAGGTTCACAAGTAACAATCCTTGAAGGTGCTCCAAGCATTCTTTCAATGTTCGACAAAGACATGGTTAAACTTGTTGAAGACGACATGGCTAAAAAAGGCGTTACTATCGTAACAAATGCAATGGCTAAAGAAGCTGTTGACAATGGTGATAGCGTAACTGTTAAGTATACAGTAGACGGCAAAGAAGAAGCTGTTGAAGCTGACTACGTAATGGTTGCTGTAGGTCGCCGTCCTAACACAGATGAGTTAGGATTAGACGTTGCTGGTGTTGAAATGACTGACCGTGGTTTAGTGAAAGTTGACAACCAAGGACGTACAAACGTTAAATCAATCTTCGCAATCGGTGATATCGTTCCTGGACCAGCTCTTGCTCACAAAGCAAGCTACGAAGGAAAAATCGCTGCAGAAGCAATCTCAGGTAAAGCAGTGGCTGTTGACTACCGTGCAATGCCATCTGTTGCCTTCACTGATCCAGAATTAGCTTCAGTTGGTTACACTCAACAACAAGCTAAAGATGCTGGTTTACAAGTAAAAGCTTCTAAATTCCCATTATCAGGAAATGGTCGTGCATTATCATTGAACGCTACTGAAGGTTTCGTTCGTTTAATCACTACTAAAGAAGATAACGTAATCGTTGGTGCACAAGTTGCCGGCGTGAACGCTTCAGACATTATTGCTGAATTAGGTTTAGCAGTTGAAGCTGGAATGAATGCGGAAGATATCGCATTAACAATCCACTCACATCCATCATTATCAGAAGTAGTTATGGATACTGCTGAATTAGCATTAGGTATGCCAATTCACGTATAATTCTAAAGAATACGACAGAGGACTCGAATTTTCGAGTCCTTTTTTGTTGCAATCAAAAGGAAAGCTGATATAGTTTATATTTTAAATCCGAACAATTATCCGAATGAACTTTGAAATATTTGTGGTTTTCTCCTGGATAGCTTGATTGGAGTAGGGGGTATCGCGTATAATGAAGCGTATAAGACCGAATGAAGGAAAAGCTTCATCAACCTCCATTCATCGAACCTTTTTGTAAACGAAGGGGGATGTTTCATGTCAGAAGAGAAGAAATTTAAGGCTTCCTACGTACTTTGTATCGGCGGAATGAACGTGGATAAGAAAGTTCAATTGCTCGAAAATCTCGTGCTTGAAACAAGTAATCCTGTAGTCTCGTCTCTAAGTGCTGGTGGTGTTTCAAGAAATATCGCCGAAAATCTTGGTCGTCTGGGGCTGCCTGTTAAGATGTTGTCAGTTGCAGGTGATGATGAAAGTTTTACTTGGCTTGAAAAAGAGACGGAAGGCATTATCGATTTTTCACTTGTAGACCGATTAAAAGGGAAAATAACGTCGAATTACACTGCAATTTTGGACCTTCAAGGAGATATGTGTCTGGCTTTGGCTGATATGTCTATTTGTGAGGAAATGACGCCTTCGTGGCTTTCTTTGCACGAAGAAGCGGTGAAAGAGGCAGCGCTAGTGATTGCGGATCTGAATCTTCCGCAAGAAACATTACAAGCGCTCATACAGCTGACTAGTCTTGAGAAGATTCCATTGGCGATTATTCCAGTGAGCGGACCGAAGATGAAACGAATCCCAGATAATTTACAAGGAGTAAATTGGATTGTCGTCAATGCGGATGAGTCCAAAACGAGGTACGGAGAGCATACGCTAGCTGAATTAGCTGCTTTATGGCAGAAAGATGGCGTAGAAAATATTGTGATTACTAAAGGAACGAAATGTGGTGTCTTTGCAGATGCTACAGGAGTCGTAAAGACTTTTACACCTATAAAAGCAGAGCAAGTCAGTGATGTGACAGGAGCAGGAGATTCATTTTCTTCTGGAGTGCTCTATGGAGCTCTTAAGGGGGCAAGCTTGGAAGAGTCGATTGGGTATGGATTAACGAATTCGTACTATACAGTCCAAGCTATTGAAACCGTTCGAAAAGACTTAAACGCTAAGTCATTTGAAAAAGAATATCAACAATTAAAGGAAAGAGGTTTATCATGAATCCATTATTATCAATCAGCAAGGAAGTACAACACGCATTAGACAACAACCTACCAGTCGTAGCGTTAGAATCAACAATCATTTCACACGGAATGCCATATCCACAAAACGTTGAAATGGCTAAAACGGTAGAACAAATTATCCGCGACAATGGCGCTGTTCCAGCAACAATCGCTATCATGGATGGAAAATACAAAATCGGTTTAGAAGAAGCAGACTTAGAACGTCTTGCAAAAGAAAAACCAGTTGCAAAAGTATCTCGCCGTGACTTAGCAGAAGTGTTTGCTAAAGGTGTTTTAGGAGCAACTACAGTAGCGACAACAATGATTGGTGCGCACTTAGCTGGAATTAAAGTATTCGTAACTGGCGGTATCGGTGGGGTTCACCGTGGCGTTGAAGAAACAATGGATATTTCAGCAGACTTAGATGAATTAGGACAAACTCCAGTAACAGTTGTCTGCGCTGGTGCAAAAGCGATTCTTGATTTACCACGTACTCTTGAATATTTAGAAACAAAAGGGGTGCCAGTTGTAGGCTATCAAACAGACTACTTACCAGCATTCTACACTCGTACTTCTGAGTATAAATTAAACAGCCGTGTAGACTCAGCAAAAGAAGTAGCAGAAATGATTCGTTACTCTGAATTACTAGGCCTTAAAGGTGGTATCTTAGTTACAAACCCAATTCCTGCAGAATACGAAATTCCACATGAAAAAATCGATGCGATTATCGATCAAGCAGTTCGTGAAGCGGACGAAAAAGGGGTTCACGGAAAAGACAGCACACCATTCTTATTAGCGAAAATCGTTGAGTTAACAGGCGGGGAAAGCTTGAAGACAAATATTCAGCTTGTTTACAATAACGCGAAGCTTGGTGCACAAATCGCAAAAGAAT
>CALALK010000301.1 GCA_937923125.1 uncultured Carnobacterium sp. | reverse complement strand
GTTTCGCTGACAGAAGGAGAACACGAGATTGTTTGGAGTTATTCGCCGCCAGGATTACATCTTGGAATGTTCATTTCTATTTCGTCACTTCTCTTACTAGTTTTCTTATGGAAAAAGCATAAAAATTAAATAGATTGTCATTAAAATAGTCTCTGAAATCGTGATGATTTTAGAGATTATTTTTTTTCGTGTTTTTACAGGCCGTACTTTTGTAATTGAGGGTGTTTAGTGGGTATAATGACCTATTGATTAGAGAAAGGAAAGTGATGAAGTGATGGATGCAACAAGTATGGCTCAAGCCGTCCGCTTGAAAAAAGTGAGTCCTGTAGAATTAGTGACAAAAACGATTCAACGCGCGCAGTCACTGAATCCTTCTCTGAATGCTATTGTTTATGAGCAATATGAAGAAGCACTCGAAAAGGCGAAACACTTTAAGCTGACCAATCAACCTTTTGCGGGAGTTCCTATTTTTCTAAAAGACTTAGGGCAGGAGCAAAAAGGGAGCGTCTGTACATATGGCTCACGCTTATTCAAGGATGTAAAAAGCACTCAGACTGATAACTTTGTCAAACGTCTAGAAGAACTCGGCTTCATCATTATGGGTCGTACCAATACGCCAGAATTTGGATTCAAGACAGTCAGTGATGCCACTCTCCATGGTCCTGTTCGAAATGCGGTGAATCCTGAGCGGAATGCTGGAGGCTCAAGTGGTGGAGCGGCAGCTGTTGTAGCAAGCGGAATTTCACCAATTGCAGCAGCTAGTGATGGTGGCGGATCGATTCGAATTCCGGCTAGTCATAATGGATTGATTGGACTGAAACCTTCTAGAGGTCGTGTGATTGTCGGGCCAGGTTCTTATCGTGGATGGAATGGTGCAACCGTTCAATTTGCGCTGACAAAAACCGTCCAAGATACAAGAAATCTATTATTCCAACTGCAAGAGTGCCAGATGGAAAGTCCATTTCCATTACCGAAACTGAGTTACGAACAGCTTTATAAAACAGAAAAAATAAAACCATTAAGAGTGGCGGTGTTGTTACAGTCACCAGTGGGAGAAGAGGTCTCTAAGGATTCGGTAGATGCCGTGATGAAGATTGCGAATTTCTTTGAAAATCATGGGCACTCTGTAACGCTTTTACAAAAGGATCCGGTCGACGGTGTCGCGCTGCAAAAAGGATTTTATATTATTAGTGCAGTGGAGACAGCGTTGATGTTCCAAAATATTGAACGCCAACTACAGAGTCCAGTAACTCGTGACGATATGGAACTAATGACATGGGCGATTTATCGTAGTGGCCTGGACATTTCAGGAATGGAATACTCTAAAGTGGCTTCAAGTTGGGATGGTTATGCCGAGCAAATGGGGCAGTTACACAAGCAGTATGATGTGCTATTATTGCCAACGGTTGCACAGGCCGCACCAAGTCTTGTTCCGTATGAATTATCTGCGGATTTACAATCCAAACTCAGTCGTATTGATGACTTTACAAAAGACCAGAAACAACAATTACTCTGGGAAATGTTCGAGGAGAGCGTAGCCGATACGCCGTTTACGCAGCGATTTAATATTACTGGTCAACCGGCCATTAGCCTGCCAGTTCACCATACAAAAGACGGACTTCCGATTGGAGTACAACTCGCTGCAGCCAAAGGAAGAGAAGACTTGCACCTACAAATTGCAGAATGGTTCGAGCAGGAACAATTATTACAAGTAACAAAACAGTAGAAAGAAGTGAAAGTGTGTTAGAAACAGAAGCTTTATTTAAGCCTTTTGAATTAAAAAAAGGAGTCACATTGGACAATCGATTTGTGCTTTCTCCAATGGTGACGAACTCTTCAACGAAAGAAGGTCATATTACAGAAGATGATTTAAAATACGCCGAGCGTCGTGCGCATGCTGCGGCCCTTCAAATTACAGGGGCGGCTTACGTGAACAAGCACGGACAGCTATTCGAGTATGGATTTAGCGCGACTTCCCTCGACGATATCGAAGGCTTAACGAAATTAGCCAAAGCGATGAAATCAGGTGGCGCAAAAGCTATCTTACAATTAACGCATGCCGGACGTTTTGCAAGTCATGCCTTAAACCGTGACCGCTATGTGTATGGTCCAAGTGCGATGACATTGCAATCGCCGTTCCCACATAAAGTGAAAGAATTAACCGTAGAAGAAATTCATGGCATTATCGAAGATTATCGCCGTGCTGCACAAATCGCCATCCAGTCTGGATTCGACGGGCTAGAAATTTCATCGGCACAGCGATTACTTATCCAAACCTTCTTCTCAACGTTCTCAAATGAACGTACAGATGAATATGGCTGTAAGACATTAGAAGACCGTTCGAGAATCGGGATGGAAGTGTTAACGGCGGTTCAAGAAGTGATTGATGAATATGCCTCTGATGATTTTATTTTAGGATTCCGTGCGACTCCTGAGGAAACACGTGGCAACCAAATTGGATACACTGTTGATGAGTTCCTCGAGTTTTTCGAAGAAGCGCTTAAAAAAGTAAACATTGACTACTTAGCCATTGCAAGCTGGGGACATGATGTCTTTAGAAATAAAGTTCGTGCCAAAGGACCACATCAAGGTGAACTCGTTAATAAGGTGGTCTATGACCGCTTGAGAGGACGTGTCGCAGTGATTGCTTCAGGTGGCATTAATTCTAAAGAAAAAGCCCTCGAAGCATTAGAAAATGCAGATTTAGTGGGTCTTTCAACACCATTTATCACGGATCCAGAATTTGCCGTGAAGATTCAAGAAGGCAACGAATCAGAGATTCAATTAACGATTAAA
The DNA here is from genome assembly GCA_937923125.1 of uncultured Carnobacterium sp. GTDB lineage: Bacteria > Bacillota > Bacilli > Lactobacillales > Aerococcaceae > Granulicatella. The sequence continues at coordinate 4,195 of CALALK010000301.1, read as the reverse complement.
CCAGAAGCGCTTGAAGCATTAGCGATTCCAAAGGCGGCTTTCAAAGATATCGTACCTTTAATGGACTTTGGAGAGTCACTTGAAAAAGAAGCCAGAGATTTCTTCAGAGGGCTCGAAGTAAACTATGAGGGGATAGAGACGGATGAAAATTAGTCTGTTAGATTATGGTCTCGTAGATGAAGGGAAGACGAGTGCAGAGGCTATTCGTGAAACGCTGGAGTTAGCGCAATTAGCAGACGAACTGGGATTCCATCGTTTCTGGGTGAGTGAACATCATAATGTGCCGGCACTATCGATTAGTGCTCCAGAAGTGATGATTCCTTATCTTGCTAGCCATACGAAGAACATCCATATTGGTTCTGGTGGTATCATGGGTCTTCATTATTCGCCGTATAAGGTGGCCGAAATCATGTCAACCCTAGAAGGATTATTCCCAGGGCGTGTGGATATTGGGCTTGGCAATTCCCCAGGAACACCTCTTGTAGGTCGTCATTTGCAGTCGCTTTATTCGAAAGAGCAATACGCGCTGTGGTTAGAAAAATTGCAGAACTATTTGAATGAAGCACGTCATAAAGGCGTGGTCGTTCCAGAAACAACGACTGTTCCTGAACAGTTTCTTCTTGGAATGGGCGGTCAGTCGATTGAGTCAGCGGCAACTCTTGGATTGAGTTTTGTATATGGTGTATTTCCGTATATTCCTCAAGATCCTGTGGAGTTGGCGAAAAGTCTTTCTGAGAAATATCGCAGCACCTTTAAACAAGGACCTCATAGCAAGCCAAGTAACTTTGTACTAGCAGTATTTGTAGTTATTGCAGATACGAGTGAAGAAGCCGAAGAGATGGCAAAACCATTAGATTTATGGATGCTTGGAAAACAGGATTTTTCAGAATTTCATACTTTCCCAACACAAAAAGATGTGGAAGAATATCCGTTAACACAGCGTGACCAAGAGAAGATTGAAAGCAACCGCAGTCGACTCATCGTGGGAAACCCACGTGAAGTTTTTGAACAAATGGAGACGCTAAGAGCAGTCTCTAATCCTGACGAACTTTTATTTATCCCACTCGTCGGTTCCATTGAAAAAAGAAAACGTTCAGTAGAATTACTTGCTGAATTATATAAAGGAGAACAATAAAATGAGAAAATTTGCTAACTTTTTATGGATTGATAAAGAAGGAGAAAACTACATGATTCGTATGACTCCAGAACTACAAGATGATGTCGGTACCATTGGATTCGTTCAATTTAACATGGACGACCAATTAGAAGCTGAAGACGAAATCTTAAGTTTAGAAGCAAGTAAAACAGTGATGTCGATTGTGACACCACTTGCAGGAAAAGTCGTAGCTAGAAACTTAGCGGCAACAGAAGAACCTAAATTATTAAACTCTGAGAAACCAGAAGAACACTGGTTAGTGACATTAACGGATGTTGATGAAGCAGCATTCTTGGCATTAGAAGATGAATAATCATAAAGAAGAGCAGTTGCTCAAGAAATTGATTGAGCTCTTGGCGCAGGAGTCAGGAGAAAGCATTGAAGTTGAAGGGAAAACTCCAGAAGAGTTGAAGGCCCATTGGAGAGGTCTTGTGAATGTAAGACAGCCAAAAGAGGCTCCTGCAGAATATATCGCTTTGGAGAATGAATATTTAAAAGAGTACCATTCACCAAGAGTACAGACTTTGGCAGATTGTGTTCCAACAGCAAACGACCAAATCAAACTCTATTATGGTGATTTATGTGAACTGAAAGTCGATGCGATTGTGAATGCGGCGAATAGTGAGATGCTTGGATGTCTTATTCCAAACCACCGCTGTATTGATAATGCAATTCATACTTTTTCAGGAATTGAACTTCGCTCCTTTTGCCACCAGTTAATGGAGGAACAAGGGAAGAAGGAACCTGTTGGAAAAGCAAAAATCACGCCAGCGTTTAATTTGCCATCAAAGTACATTGTTCATACGGTTGGGCCCTTCTTGCCTCCAGGGCAAAAAGTAACGCCGCTACGTGAACAGTTACTTGCTGGTTGTTACAAGAGTTGTCTACAGACAGCCGAAGAAGCTGGTCTTACCTCAATTGCTTTTTGTGGGATTTCTACAGGCGAGTTTGGTTTTCCAAAAGAACCTGCTGCTCGTATTGCTGTAGATACCGTAAACAAGTGGTTGAAGGACACGTCTTCAACAATGACCGTTGTCTTTTCAACGTATACCAAGGAAGATCAATCAATTTATCAGAAATTATTATCAGGAGAACAGTAGAATGACGAAATGGAATGCATTACAAAAAGAAAGAACAACTGAAGCTAGTCTACTGGCGGAGTTATTCCAGGAAGCTGATGCTATCGTAGTTGGTATCGGTGCTGGGATGTCGGCAGCAGATGGATTCACCTACATTGGAAGTCGATTCGAAGACGCTTTTCCTGATTTTATCGAGAAGTATCAATTTTTAGACATGTTACAGGCGAGTTTGTTTCACTTTCCAAGTTGGGAAGAGTATTGGGCATTTCAAAGTCGATTTATCGCGCTCAATTACCTGGATCAACCTGTGGGACAATCGTATGTGGAATTATTAGAAATGCTCAAGACAAAGCCATACCACATTATTACAACGAATGCGGATAATGCGTTTTGGGTGGCTGGATATGACAAAGAGAAGGTTTATCATATTCAAGGGGAGTATGGGCTTTTCCAATGCAGCCAGCACTGTCATCCAAAAACGTATCAAGATGATGCATTAGTTCGTAAGATGATTGCCGAACAAAAAGACATGAAGGTTCCTTATGAACTGATTCCGTTCTGCCCAGAATGCGGAGCGCCGCTTGAAATTAATAAGCGTAACGCTGAAAAAGGAATGGTGGAGTCAGCAGATTTCTTTGCACAAAAGGAACGCTATGATGCATTTTTAGAAGAACATAAAAACGATAAGGTTCTCTTTTTGGAAATCGGAGTGGGCTTCACAACTCCACAATTTATCAAAACACCTTTCCAAAAATGCGTACAAGCTAATCCAAATGCGCTATTTGTAAGTATGAATCATAAGCATTACCGCATACCACTGGCGCTAAGAGGGCAAACCGTACAATTATCAGAAAATATTGCCCCATTAATTCATGGGACGTATCAAGAGATTAAAGGAGAATAAACGATGTATTTAATCGAACCAATCCGTGATGGAAAATATGTAAAAGATGGAGCAGTAGCGCTTGCGATGCAAGTATATGTGCAAAGTAATGTCTTCTTGGATGATGACATCTTATTCCCGTATTACTGTGATCCTAAAGTTGAAATTGGGAAATTCCAAAATACAATCGCCGAAGTAAACGAAGAGTATTTAAAAGAAAACAATATTCTTGTTGTTCGTCGTGACACAGGTGGTGGGGCCGTGTATGTGGACTCTGGTGCCGTGAATGTGTGCTACTTAATCCAAGACAATGGAATCTTCGGCGACTTCAAGAGAACATATGAACCAGCTATCAAAGCTTTACATGAACTCGGCGCAACAGCTGTAGAACAAACAGGGCGTAACGACTTAACCATTGAAGGGAAAAAAGTATCCGGAGCTGCGATGACGATTAGCAACGGTCGTGTATACGGTGGTTTCTCGCTCTTATTAGATGTGGACTATGATGCGATGGAAAAAGTCTTGAATCCTAACAAGAAGAAATTGCAATCTAAAGGAATCCAATCGGTTCGTGCACGTGTCGGAAGTATTCGTCCATATCTTGCTCCAGAGTATCAAAACGTGACTGTAGATGCGTTTAAAAACTTAATCACTTGTAAGATTTTGGGAATTAACTCGATTGATGAAGCAAAACGTTACGTGTTAACGGAAGAAGATTGGAAAGCCATCGACGAACTCACAGCTTCTAAATATAAAAACTGGGAATGGAATTATGGCCAATCTCCACAATATAGTGATTACCGTGATGGACGTTTTGCATGCGGAACGATTCAATGCTACTTAGAAGTGGAACAAGGTAGAATTTCAAACTGCCGTATTTATGGAGATTTCTTTGCAAAAGGAAATGTACAAGAAGTCGAAGAAAAACTAAAAGGCATTCGTATGGTGAAAGAAGATTTAGTGGACGTCTTAAGCACCATCGATTTAAGCAACTACTTTGGAGCAGTTACTGCTGAAGAATTTGCGGGACTCGTTTTAGGAGAATAAAAAATAGAGTGATACCGTATACGGTATCAC
>CALALK010000300.1 GCA_937923125.1 uncultured Carnobacterium sp. | reverse complement strand
TTCTCTGAAGGTGGAATGAGTGAAACAGATGACCTCTCATTACCAGGACGTACAATGCTTACAAGTGAAGGTAGTGTGAACCGTTCAACGCATTTCTTAAAAGAAGGCAATCAGTTCCGACTATTAACTCCAAACGAAGCAGAGTTATTACAATGTTTCCCTTGTGATTGGACAAAATACAAAAAACAATCCGACGGGACAGTTAGTGAAGTTAACGACCGTATGCGTTATTTCTTTATGGGGAATGCGCTAGTAACGTCCATTGTGGAACGTATCGGCATCGGAATTGCAAAAATGATTTAATCCCAAACAATTATTTAGACTTACGAAGGAAGAGCATTCCTTTGTAAGTCTCTTTTTTATAGCAAAATAGTACTAGAAAAAAGCAAAATGTAACATATAAGTTACGTAACTTATATGTTACATTTAGGTCATAGGAGGTAATAGGTATGGGTAAGAAATTTAGGGTTGATAAAAAGAAAGTGGATCGTTTAGAGACGCTCGAATACAGCGAGATGATTAAATTGGCGGCTGTCTATAAAATATTAGAAGATGAAGGCGTGACGCCAGAATTGCTCGAAAAATGGGGATGCTATTATAAAGGGAGACATTGTTTGAAAATACCTGTATCAAGGACTAAAGAAGGGGTGGATGGTAGTGACTTCTTATTTAACAAGAAAGTTCATGAAGTTCTCATCGATTTACCCTAATTTCGAAGAAGACTTACTTAGAGAAGTTTCTCTTCTAAAAGTAGCGCTGAGAACGATTCAATTACGGGTAAATCATCAATTGACACAGGAAGAATTTGCTGAGAAGCTAGATGTAAAGAGAGCCTATTTAGCAAGATTAGAAGCAGGACATCATAATCCAACTATTATGACGCTTGTGGAATTAGCTCGACAAAATGGATATGAGATTGAGATAAAGCTGAAAGAGAAGACATTTTAGTTAATAACTCTATTAAATCATAATATCCAGATTTATAAGATTCTTAGTTCAACATGCGTAAAACTCAAAATTCACTATGATAAGTGGATTTTGAGTTTTTTATTTTATAGTTGAAGCAGCCCCCTTATCTTCTTTTTTTGCGCTAAAAGTGGTAGAATGGGTGAAAACCCTTGAAGGAGGAATTTTATGACAAAGAATTTTAAAGGGTACTCTTTATTTGAAAAAAGAGACTTACCAGATATTCGTTCTGTCGGTTATTTGTACAAACATGATAAGACTGGCGCAGAGGTCTTATATCTTGAAAACGAAGACGATAATAAGGCGTTCAATATTGCGTTCCGTACGCCACCGTATAATGATAACGGGATTGCGCATATTATCGAGCACTCTGTGTTAAATGGTTCGAAGAAATATCCATCCAAAGAGCCATTCGTGGAATTATTAAAAGGTTCATTGAATACATTCTTAAATGCGATGACGTACTCAGATAAGACGGTTTATCCGGTATCGTCTCGTAACCAAAAAGACTTCAACAACTTGATGTCTGTGTATTTAGATGCGGTATTCTATCCAAACTTCAAGCACGATCCACAAATCTTGATGCAAGAAGGTTGGCACTATCACTTAGAAAACGCCGAGGATGAATTGATTTATAAAGGCGTTGTGTATAACGAAATGCGTGGGGCGTTCTCACAAGCGGACTCCGAATTATACCGTCTGTTTGAACCAACGTTATTCCCAGATACCGTCTACAAACATATTTCTGGTGGGATGCCTGCTGCGATTCCTTCGTTAACGCAAGAAGAGTTCGTGGCGTTCCATGATAAGTACTATCACCCAAGTAATGCGCGTGTGACGCTTTACGGAAACTTAGACTTAGACACAGCGTTCGCGCAATTAACAGAGTACTTCGATGCGTTTGAAGCCAAAGACTACGAATTCGAGTCTGTGGAACAAGCTCCGTTCGAAGCGCGTCGTGAATTAGAAGCGAAATTCTCGATTTCTAAAGACGAGCCTACAGAAAACAAATCGCTCTTAGCGTACATTTGGGCTGCTGGTAAGGGAACCAACTCTGAAGAACTCATCGCGCTTGGCGTCTTAGATGAACTCCTTCTTGGGTCTAACACGGCTCCGATTAAGAAAGCTCTCTTGAAATCAGGCCTTGGTTCAGATGTGTCTGGTGGATTTGGGGCAGCAACCTACTCACCAATCTTTGAAATCGTCTTAAAAGATACGAATCCAGAAGCCAAAGACCAATTCGTATCGATTATCGAAAACGAGTTGAAACGTTTAGTCGCTGAAGGGATTCCGCAAAAAGCGATTCAAGCAGCCCTCAATAAAGCAGCGTTCCGTTATAAAGAATTAACAGCGCTCGAAGGGGCTACTCCTAAAGGAATCTTGTATTCATTGAACTCACTCACAAGCTGGTTATACGGCGGGGATGTATTCGCAACGTTTGAATACCAACGCGTGTTAGATAAGATGCAAGAAGAAATGGCAAATGGCTATTTCGAACGTTTAATCCAAACAACATTACTCGACAATACGCATGCAGCGGTTATCACGTTAGCGCCAGAACCAGGACTAGGCGACCGCAAAGATGCAGCGTTAAAAGAAGAGTTAGCGGCCTATAAAGCGTCATTGTCTGACGAAGAAGTGGCAGCTCTTGTGGAACAAACGCAACAACTCCTCGAGCGTCAAACGACTCCAGATAAGGAAGAGGATTTGGCGAAATTACCAAAACTCTCGATTGAAGATATCGACCGCGAAGTGAAGCCACTCCCATTAACCGTGGAAGAAGCGGAAGGCAAACCAACCTTCTTACACTATGAAGACTTCACAGCCGGCATTTCTTACGTGAAGTATTACTTCGATTTATCAGGCGTGAAGACAGAAGATATTCCAGTCGTAGCTTTCTTAACGGAAGTACTAGGGGAAGTTGGAACAGAAAACTTCACAGACGAAGCCCTCAGCACAGAAATCGACTTCTACACTGGAGGCATCGGTACAAACGCGACGGTCATCACGGAATCAGTAGCGGATAACATCTACTATCCTAAATTCACCGTCAGCGGTAAGGCCTTGTCTGAATATCAACCACAACTCTTAAGCTTGATTGAAGAAATCGTTCATCGTTCAAACTTAGACGATGTAGAGAAGATTAAAGAGCTCTTACTCAATGTGAAAGCAGACCTAGAGATGAACTTCAACTATGGGTCACACGTGGCGGCACTTCGTCGTTTAGAATCTTACTACTACGAAGGCGCGAAATACTTACAATCGCTTGAAGGAATCGACTATTACGACTTCATTTGCGATGTGGTTGCTGGTTTTGATGCGAGCCCTCAAGCCTTTATCGACCGCTTAAAAGCTGTGTTAGAAACAATTTTAACAACAGACCAATTAGTGGCAACCTTCGTCGGAAGTAAAGAGGACTTCGACCACTTCAAACAAGTATCCGAGGACTTCTTCAAGCATCTTGGGACTCACAAAGTTGAAAAACAAGCCTTCACAAATCCAGTGGAAGTGTTAAACGAAGGGTTCAAGACAGCGCAAGAAATCAACTATGTCGCAAAAGGATATAACCAAACGCTTCTTGGTGTTCCAGTGAACGGTATGAACTTATTCTTGAAATCAGTGCTAGGACTCGATTACTTATGGAATACGGTTCGTGTTCAAGGTGGGGCATACGGCGGTATGAGTGTCATCACGGATAAAGGGGACGTCGCAGGTCTTTCTTACCGTGACCCGAATATCGTTGAAACGCTCGAACGTTATGATGGACAAGTAGAGTACTTAGAAAACTTCAACTTGTCTCAGGCGGAGTTTGAAAAGAACTTGATTGGTACATTCAGCACGATTGACCGTCCACTTTCAGCTGCTCAAAAAGGGGCAGTAGCTTTCA
>CALALK010000299.1 GCA_937923125.1 uncultured Carnobacterium sp. | reverse complement strand
TGGGGTGTGTCATGCGGTTAAACCACGAGTAAAGGAACTTGCCAAAGAGTATAAGGTTCCAGTAGAAGAAATCGATGCTACTCTTCATCCAGAAGTGGCTAGCCGCTATGAAGTGTTAACAGTACCGGCCGTTCTCTTAATGGTTGGGGAGAAAGAATTCGCACGTCAAGCACGCTTTATCGACTTGTTAGAACTAGAAAAACGAATCGTTCAAGCAAAGGCGTATGCGGAAAGCTAAAATGCAATATTTTAATCGAAAAAACGTGGAGAAAGTACGAAATCTCCACGTTTTTTGTATTGTTCCTATTTTGTGACGGGAGTATAATGGGGTTATCTTATAATTTTTTAGACATTGAAAAATGGGAGAACGAATCAATGAAACAGTATCTGCTCAGGCATAAAGTAGCATCTCTTGTTGTGGTGTTATTATCTTTTTTAGAAAATGCAGCCTCTATTATTAGTATTTCGTTGAATGCACCAGCGTTTAATGCTTTGGTAAAGGGAGATTTTTCTACGTTTTTAACATGGAAGTTAGTAGGAATAGCTTTCAGTGGAGTTTATTTGGCATCGTTATATGGATATAATGTGCAGCTGAATAAGCTCATACAAAAAATTAGTATTGAAATCCGAGGAGAAATTGCAGATAGAATCGGTCATGCGAATTATTCAACAGTGACAGAAAAAGATGTATCTGCGTATGTTTCATGGTTTACAAGTGATTTAGAGCAATTAGAAGACAATGGTTTTGCCGTGTTATTCAATAGCATCGGAAGTGGAATGATGCTGATTTTTGCATTGATTTCACTCTCATTATTCCATTGGGGATTAGCAGTTATGACTGTTTTGGTAGCAGTTATGCTTATTCTCACGCCAAAGTGGTTTCAAAAACAAACGAAGAAAGCCACATCAGATCTATCAGCCGCCAATGAAGAATTTACTACAACCGTTCAAAACTTATTTAAAGGATTCGAAGTGTTTTATACCTCGAATGCAGTGGGGCAATTTGTGAAGCGAATTAAAGTTGCTTCAGATGCATTATCAGAAGTTAAAGTCAGTTATCGAAAGAAATTTTCTTTTGTACAATTATGCATTTCATTACTGAATTTCGTTGGAAAAATCTCAGTAGATGTCGTAGCCGGAATCATGGTGTTTGCTGGGATGATTTCAGTGGGGGCATTTACTGCAGCAGGTTCTCTTACATTTAATTGCTTTGCATCGTTAGAACAAGTCGTTCAACAATTAGTTCAATTAAAATCGATACATGTTTATTTTGATAAATTTAATAGCTTAGAAGAAGATTCAAATTTACAACAAGACAACAGCTCTCTGCAACAGTCTTTATCATTACGAGATGTAACGGTCAGCGTAAATGGGCATGTCATTGTACATCCTGTGACGTTCACTATCGAAAAAGGGAAGAAATATGCGTT
>CALALK010000298.1 GCA_937923125.1 uncultured Carnobacterium sp. | reverse complement strand
AACCCTTTCGCACCTGCTTCTAATAAGAGTTTTGCATCGATCAGCATGCTCTCAAACTCTTCCTTCGTGTAACAAAAGCCTGCGCCACGAGGACGAACCATGCACACAATTGGAAGGTTCACTCCAGAATCGAGCACTTTTTGCAAAGTCCCGATGCTTGGCGTTAATCCTCCTAAGAACAGAGCGCTATTCAATTCAATGCGGTTAGCTCCCGCACGCTCTGCGATGAGGCAATCTGCAATGCTACCAGCACATACTTCTACTGTCATACCGTCCCTTCTTTCATGCGCGACAATGCGAGTAGCGCTAATCCATAAATAATCGTATCTGTTTCTAAGTCTTTAATGCCAATCCATTCATTTGGCAAATGCGCAATATCTCTTTGCCCTGGGAAACTTGGGCCATACGCAATGATATTTGGAATGATTTTGGCATAGGTTCCACCCGTTGTCGTCACTGGAACGCTATCGCTCTGCGTGATATCCGTGTACACCTTTTGTAAGGCTTGCACATAGGCGGAATCCTTGTCATAAAGCACTGGGTCCCAATGCGAAATCACGTCTAGCACGCCACCTTCTGGCACATGCGCATTGATTTTTTCAATCAACTCGTCTTTCGTGCAACTTGCTGGATAGCACATCGTCCATTCGACATAATGGCGACCGTCTTCCACGCCAAACGTTTCACCACGCAATTGCATCATCCCGAAGTCACTATCTTCATAGGCAATGCCTAATTCTTCCCCGCGATGGTTTGTATGGAGAAGTTTTTCGTTGGCAAATGTATACAATCCGGACACTTTTTCCGAAGAAAGAGACAATCGTACTCTGAGTCGACCGCGTTCTCCGTAGACGACTGGCCATTTACAGTCTGGCGTCCACCCGAATGTCGGAGGAATTTCTTTCGTTAAATAGTGCTTCACGCATCCAAATCCTGTCTCCTCATTCGTCCCAAAGACAATCCGAACCGGCCGATCAAAGGTCACACCTTTTTCCTTCAACACATATAACGCATACAGGTTCGATAGAATGGGCCCTTTGTTATCCAATGTCCCGCGTCCGTAGAGTCTTCCGTCACGAACGGTAAGGTCTAACGCTGGAGAAATCCATCCTTCTCCAAGCGGCATCACATCCACGTGTCCAAAGATGCCATAGTACGCGCCGTCTGGTCGGTCTTCCCCGTACTGTGCGTATCCAATCTTGTTATCGATATTCTTCGTTTGAAATCCAAGTTCACTCGCAATCGCAAGCACTTCATCGAGCGCTTGTCTAGGTCCCTTGCCAAATGGAGCGCCTTCTTCTGCTTCTCCTCGAATACTTGGAATGGCGACCATTCGTCTCAATCCTTCAAAGAGTGCAGGTTGAATGCCTCTCAACTCTGCAATCCATTCTTCTTGATTCATTCTTTGACCTCCAATGGCTTCATGCGCTCTTCTAAATACGCTTCAAGCCATTCTTTTGTCGCTAATTCATGTCGCATCGTGCCATCACTTTGTGGATGCACACGGAATACCGTTGGTGCTAGTGTACTTGTGGCAACAACAAATGAGAAATTCTCGATATTGGAAGCTGCCCCAAAGTCTCCTTTGGCATTCATGGCCACTACAGAAATATCTCCTGCTTCGCCACGCGCTCTCTTCAACCGTTCACAAAGGTCGCTCACGGCTTTTTCACACGCCTTTTGCGGAGAGAGGCCTTCTTTCATTAGACGGACGATTTCATACGAAATCACGCCTTTCATCAAGTCTTCCCCTAGACCCGTTGCCGTCGCGCCACCAATCGTGCTATCGACATATAATCCAGATCCGATAAAAGGAGAATCTCCTACACGCCCCGGTTTCTTCATAAAGAGCCCGCTCGTTGAGGTCCCTGCGACCATATCTCCAGATGCGTCCAATCCCACCATACCAACCGTATCATGTCCGGCATACGGCGTGAGTTGTTCGCGTTCAATATCTTTCAATCGATTATGGAAATGAATCTTCGCACGGTCCGTCAGCATGTCTTTTTCTTCGAAATGATGAGCCTTCGCAAAGGCTGCTGCCCCTTCTCCGACAAGCACATTATTCACTTTATAAGCACTCAAGGCACGCGCCACCGAGATTGGATTGGCGAACTGTTTTAAGGCGCAGACCGCACCGAAATCAAACGTCGATCCATCTAAATAAGCGGCATCTAACTCCACTTCCATCTCTTCATTTGGAAGTCCGCCATATCCAACAGATTTAAAGTAAGGGAAGTCCTCCACTTCTTTAATCGCGCCTTCAATGGCATCTCCTGCCGTTCCGCCCGCTTCTAAATTCGGGGTCACCTTCTGGATTCCTTCGAGCGCCATTCTCCATGTCGCAATCATACCCCACATTCTCTGTCACCTCTTTTACTGAAATCGTTGTTCACTTTCGTCTTTTGTTCCGCTAATAATCGCAACGGCTCCGCCTAATGCTTCGCGTAAGCCCACGCCGCCTTTTTTCGGCATTTCTAGCATGACGACTTTATCTTTATAGGCTGCGATGGTGTCTTCATTCTCTTTCGAACAAATCACATAAGGCTTGCAGTCGGTTTGCTCTTGAATGGCTAACGCAATTTCTGCCGCCATTTGCGCATAGGTTCCGTAGTTAAAACATGGCCCTGCAAACAGCACTTCTGCTTTCGTTTTTAAAATCAGATTTTTGATTTTATGAATCACTTCTTCTTTATGCGCTTGGAAATAATCCGGACCACAATAAATCGTCGCAAGAGCTGTTAATCCTGCTTTTTCGAAGTCGTCTTTGAACATTAAATAAGAACCAACCCCACCTTTTTCAAGGCCTAATTCTGTATCGCCACGTTCCTTTCCGCCGTATCCTGCTTGAACTTGGTCAAATAACAATAGTGTTCTCATCTGTTCACCCCTCTCTATTCAAAAAGGTGGCAGCGTTGTTGCATGCCACCCAATGTTATGAAATCTTGTGACTTATGCTTTTGTAATTTTATAAATCATCAAATGATAAGTCGTTTAAGTCAACGTCGTCTAATTCATCACCTGTTAACATGCTAGCGCCTGCTTCTTCTTTCAAGTATTGTTTATCCAATGCTTTGAAGAATGGGAAGTAGATTAAGCAGCCTAATAGAATCAAGAAGATTTGGAAGAATCCGGCTACGATACTACCTGTTGATAACCATCCAGAGAAGAAGAATGGCGTTGTCCATGGGAGAGATGCCCCTGTTGTATAAGGGATAATTCCTACCATTGTAGCGATTGTTGCTAAGATTGTATTTACAAGTGGTGTTAATAAGAATGGAATCGCGATAATTGGGTTTAATACTACTGGTAAACCGAATGTAACCATTTCGTTGATACCGAAAATACCAGGGATTAAAGCTAATCGACCGAGTTTCTTCATTCGTTCTGATTTTGCAAGGAATACCATTAAGAATACAAGAGATAATGTACTACCTCCACCACCGAAGTTACCGAAGAAGTCTCCGAAAGGTCCAGTGAAGATGTTTGGTAATGGTTGACCTGCTTTAAATGCTTCTAAGTTTTGGTTTGTTAATACTAAGTGAATTGGGTTAAATACTGTATTTGTTACAGCTGGACCATTAATTCCGAAGAACCAGAATAGAGTTGATAGGAATTGATAGATTGGTTCGAAGAATACTGTTTGACCGAATCCTTCTAACGGAGCTTGTAACACTTTATAAATAAATGTTTGTGCGTATTGATATTCTGTTAATGAGAAGATGAGATAGATTGCAAAAGCAAAGAACATCGCAAACGCACTAGGAATTAAAGCTGCAAATGAATGGTAAACTGCTGGTGGCACTGCATCAGGAAGTTTGATAACCCATCCTTTTTTCTGAATCGTTACGAAGATTTTTACTGACACAATCGCAGTAATCATCGCTAAGAACACCCCTGCAGAACCAAGGTTTGAGAAGGCAAAACCACTAAATGCTTTACCTGCTTCATTCACAAATTTTGGGTGAACTTTTGGAGTCATGATAAGGTAGCAGACAAGTGATAAAGCTCCACCTGCAATGGCATCACTTTCTAATTGTTTGGCATAAGAATAACCGATACCAACTGCCCCTAAAACTGCTAAAATACTAAATGTTGAATCAATCACGGCATCCATAGAGTTTTCCCAACCCTTGCCGAAGAATTGCGCCATAAAGTCGCTATACCCTGGTACTGGGAAGTTGGCAATTACAAGGAAAATGGATGCTACGATAATTAATGGTGTACCGACTAAGAACCCGTCACGAATCGCAACTAGCACCTTATTCGTGCTCAAGCGTTCTGCCACGCGGCCCATTGTACTTTCTAAACCTGCAAACATTGTACTAACCTCCTATTGTTCTTTTTTAGATTTTAATAATTGAATGGCACGTTTTAAGATACGTTCGCCATCTGCATTTCCGTAGTCTTCAAGATTGATGACATCGACAGGAACTCCCATCGGATCGTATTTTGCATGAACCGCATTGAATTTGAATTTCACTTGAGGTCCTAACAAGATTACGTCTGGATGGTATTGCTCGTAAATCGTATCGATATTACGGTCTGGAAACGCTTTAATTTCTAGCGGCAAATTATGCTTATCTGCTACGTCTTGCATTCTGCTAGCCACTAGACTGGTTGACATCCCCGCACTACAAAATAGATAAATTCTTTTCATTTTCATTTCCTCCTTCCGTTTCTATTTAATTGTTTCTATCCGTTCATAAAGGGCGATAATTTCTTCTGCTGTAATTTTAAGAAATTCCGCATTCATCAACTGGTCTTCTGCATGGACCAGTAAAAGTGATAATGGCACCGGCTCACCGGATGTTTCTTGTTGTAATAATCCAAAGTGCGCTTCATGCCCTTCTGCATGATATTTATCTCCTTCTTCAATACAACGGCGCGCTTCTTCGAAATGTCCTAAACGCGCTTCTTGCACCGCCTCCATAAAACTGGATTTTGCTGCACCTAGTGCGCTAATCATCTTAAAACACACTAGCTCAATGCCTTCCATACGATTTCCTCCTTCCTTATCGAATCGCCTGAATAAACGACTCTACATTTTTTGCTTCTAATAAACACATCATTTTGTCCGGGGAGTCCAGTTGCTTCCCGAGCCATCGTAAGAAGAGTTGCATGAATTCCATATCCTCTTCCTTCAACGCGAGTAAAATTACGAGTTTCACTGGGAAATGATTCCACTGAATCGGCTCTCTTAATACCGCAATTGAAATCATCGAGCGCTTGCTAGATGGATGCAACGGATGCGGAATCGCAATCGAATAATCGAAGTCCGTCGAAGAGAGGCTTTCGCGTTTCAAGACCGATGGTAGAAAGTCCTCATTCACGATTCCTGCTGCTTCTAAGCGCGAGCCCATTTGCTGTAGAATTTCTCCTCGGCTCGTTGCCTCCACGTCCGCATAGAAGAAAGCTTCATCCATCAACTGCCCAATTTGCGTGCGAATCGTTTCACTCATCTTCTGAGTTTCGAGTCGATTCATCACTTTAATCAGTTGAATTTCATCTTGTGTATTGAAAAATAGTCCTAATCGAACGACTGGAATCGCAACGGGTGGTTCCAGTTGCTCAAAGGTAATGAGTAAATCTGCTTCATAAAAGTCCGTCACTCCTGTAGTAAATGTCGCTTCTTCTGCCACAAACTCCATCCGATGTTGGAACTGCTCCTTCAATCGTTCGACACTTCCAGCAATCAGTGGATATTGCGTATTTGCAATCAGGACCGCGCGTAGTTTCGCATTGGTCGCTCCTTGCATATAGGCGGCTCCAATATGCAGTGCAAGGAATCCAATTTCCTCTTCGGTAATCTGACATTGCAGCTCGTTCATTAAATACTGACTCACGGAAACTGCCGTATCAAACACCAACGGATATTGTCGTTTAAAAGTTTGTACATAATGATTCGGTAAGCTTAGGTTCATCTGTACTCGTTCGAGCAGCCCTTGCAAGTGTAATTGGAATCGCACCTTGAATTCCTTTTGATCCACAAAGGAGATGCCCATTCGTTTAAAGAGCATTTCATCAATCTTTCTTGTCAATTCCTCCAGTTCGATTTTCTCGCCCTTAAAGTAGACATCCGATTGAATCACACTTGAATTATGATAGGCCTTTAAGAGTTTTGCATAGGAAAGAATTTCTCCTTCTGGAATCTCTTTATCGCCTAGAATTTCTTTAAAAATCGACCGAACAATCGTCGCTTCGACTTCCAAATCTACTTTTTCGACAACACTCTCTTGCACCGTTTGTCCAAGACGGATTCGCTGCAAGACTAATCCTAAATGCAATAATAAAAACGGCATGAGTGTTTTACGAATTGAATAGCGAAACTCCTTCAATTTCTCCCATATAATCGTCTCAAAATGTGCTAAATCCAACTCTGGATATACATTCGCGAGCTCTGAACTATTCAAGAAGTCTTCGTTTAATTCTTTCTTCAGTAGTTCTCGATACAATTTTCGCTTGCTGGCTTCTGGCCCTTCTAATACAAGCGCCCCATTCTTCGTCACGAGTTCCAGACCGTCGTATTCTTCCAGTTGTTGTTGGACACGAATACGGTCTATATCAAACGTTTTAGCGCTTACAAAACATTGTTCGCAAAAAGCTTCGATAGAAACGCCCTCCCCATTGAACAAGAGTTGCTTCAGTAAGTTGGCGCTTCTTTCTGCGCTATCTTGTGGAGCTCTTAGTAGTCCTTCTGGGTCAGCATATCGATTTTGTTGGAAAGCTACGAGGTGATATCCTTTTTGGCGATCCGCTTGAATGATATGCGGCATTTCTCGGTTGATTTGTTCGATATCGGAACGCACTGTTCTTGCGCTGACGCCGAGGCAGGAAGCTAATTCGCGTCCTTTGATCCATTCTTGGCGTGCAAGTAAGTGCAACAGTTGTTGGTGTCGTTGCTTCATTAAAAATCCCTCCACCTCAATTTGACTATATCAGATTCTTTGATTCCATTATACCTAAAATCTTTTCCTATTGTTAGGAAATTTTTAGTCCCTTTTTGAAACATTTCGTAATTTTTCTTACTTTTTGACCGTTTTTGGATGATTGGTGTGCAAAAAAGAAAAAGATGTCTCTTCGATTGAAAAGTTTTTAATAGTAGCTGTAATAGGGCACCGGCTTGAGCCGAAGTCTCAAGCTCTTTCAAGATTCAAACGACCTCTAGAAAATCAATTTTCAAGAGGTCGTAATTCACTTTGAATGCTATCCCCTATTACTGCTACTATGGAACTTTTCAACTCTTTCGAGACATCTTTTTCAACTGCTCTATCAAAATCCAGTCACAAAGAAAATTACGAATGGTTTCTGGCGGTGGGAAGGACAAGGTGGGGAAAATTTAGATTAGGGCAACGAAAAAGGCACCGGAATCGGTGCCTGTAGGACTGGGGTAGCTGGATTCGAACCAACGAATGACGGAGTCAAAGTCCGTTGCCTTACCGCTTGGCTATACCCCAATGGTGGAGGGGGGCAGATTCGAACTGCCGAACCCGAAGGAGCGGATTTACAGTCCGCCGCGTTTAGCCACTTCGCTACCCCTCCAGCAAATATTAAAATTTCGTACTCAGATATCTTACAATAGTTTGAAATAGAATGCAAGGATTTTACCGCAAAAATAGAAAGAATCTAGTCGGTTTTGGGCTAGATTCTTTATGCGTTTATTTTAATTTAGACGTGACTTTCTTCTTAGAGAAAGTACGTTCTTGTTTATTTCCTAATGCATTCAGACGTGCATCTAAGAGAATATGACGCCCTTCTACATTACGAGTGTAGATGATTTCGTACTTGCCAATGTATTTTTCGATGTTGGCTACAAAGGCAACGGCGTCTTCTTTGCGTTTATCAAACATACTTGGGATGGCAAAATATTTCGTTTGGTCATTCACCCAAGTCGTAGCCCTTAGAATATAGCGCTGGTTCTCGATTGGAGCAAAGAATTCCGATAGCGCCTGTGCGAAGAGTTCCTTCTCACGCAAGGTTCCGCCTTTTAGATAAGTGGCGGTTTGAATCGAATCCTTATCCCCACGAACGACTCTGGCCTTACAGTTTTGTGTCTGCAAGTGTCCTGATGCCAGCAAGGCTTTTCGGACGGCTTCGGCAAAGAGTTCGAGGCGTTTATACGGACTCTTGTATAGGAAATATCTCAACCAGACGATATTTAACACGATAAGCGACAGGATGAACACTGGATATAAGAGTTGGGACGGTCCTTTCGCAAAATCGAGGATGATATAGATGATTAGTTCCGTCAGTGCGATTGCTTGCGCATAGGTTAGAATTTTCCGTGCATCTGTTAGCAGAACGGTTGGCAAGAACGTCTTGTCCACTCCCACTTCATTGGAAACTTCCATGTCTTCTAGAAGCGGAAGGGATTCATTCCAGCGTTCCCTTAACTCTTCGCGGTTACGCGAGCGTTCAATCGTTTCTTGGTTCAGTTTTGTTAAATCCTTCTTCGTAAACTTGATTGTTCCAAGGTCTAGTCGATCCACGCCTGATTCAATTGTATTTTCATTATAGTGTAGTCCTAAGAACTGCTTCATGCGGCGTTGTAATAATTCTATATCCGGACTATCGATTCCGACAGCAACCTCTTCGTCTTCTTTCTTCTTGAAGAGTTTTTTCTCCGCCA
>CALALK010000297.1 GCA_937923125.1 uncultured Carnobacterium sp. | reverse complement strand
TTCCTTTAATTCCTCTTCGCTATTG
Organism: uncultured Carnobacterium sp.; assembly: GCA_937923125.1. Lineage (GTDB taxonomy): Bacteria > Bacillota > Bacilli > Lactobacillales > Aerococcaceae > Granulicatella. The sequence goes on along the minus strand of CALALK010000297.1, from coordinate 4,188 downwards.
GCGCAGCTAAGTCTTAGGAAACCATTGCATCCAAAATTCTCTCCGGATACTGTAGCAACCCCAGCCTCTTCAAGTAGTTTTAGGGCAAACTCCTCAGAAGAAGCAACACCTACGATATGCATGGCTACTTTCACATTCGCGAATAAGTAGAATGCTCCCTTAGGCTTCTCACACTTAATTCCTTGAATATCGTTTAATAATCCATGGAATAAGTCAATTCTTCTTTGGAACTGATCGCGCATTTCTTTTTTACTAGCTTCAACATCTTCTTCAAACGCACGAATTGCTGCATATTGTACAACTGCAGCAGGATTGCTCGTTGTATGGCTTGTTAAATCGTTTAATGCACGGATAACTCGTTTTGGACCGAATACATATCCGAGTCGCCATCCAGTCATCGCAACCGATTTTGATAATCCATTTACGACTAATGTGTTATTAAAAATCTCTGTCGATAAACTTGCCATACTAATCGATGGTGCATCATAAACTAATTCATAATAGATTTCATCTGATACGACAAACACATTATGTTCTAATGCCCAATTTCCAATCGCTAGTAATTCATCCCTTGAATACATGAGCCCGGATGGATTCGATGGTGCATTCAATAATAAGATTTTTGTTTTATCTGTTACGTATTCATTTAGCAAATCAACTGTCAGCTTAAACGAATTTCGTTCCTTCGTTTCAATAAACACCGGTACGCCGTCTGCTAATTGAATTTGTTCAGCATAACTTACCCAATAAGGAATCGGAATTAATACTTCATCCCCAGGATTCACTAATGTCATAAATACCGAATACAGTGCAAATTTTGCGCCTGCAAATGTCGCTACCTGTTCTTTTTGGATTTCAATTCCATCTTTGCGTTTATGAAAATCACAAATCGCCTGTCTTAAGCTATCTATTCCTAAAGCAGGTGTATAATGATCGGTTTCATGTTTTCTTAAAGCATCAATGGCTGCTTCTGTGATAACTTCAGGTGTGTTAAAATCAGGTTCACCAATCGATAAACTAATAATTTTTCTTCCCTGAGCTTTTAGTTCTCTAGCTTTTTGTGTCATGGCTAAAGTTCCTGAAGGCAATATTTTCGATACTCTATCTGAAATTTTTACCATAAATCACCAATTTCTATATATTCTCAATATCTTTAATCCATTTACCATTTTTCGCTGAAATATAGTAATAACCAATACGTTGATTGCTCATACGATAATTGACTTCCCACACCGGTTCCCCGTTTAAAAGTCCAAGTCTTGCTTCGAGCACTTCAACATCTGGTTTATCTTGTAATGTAATTGAACGAGCTTCTTGCTCATTGACAACTGCTGATTGCTGAAGAATTGTGACATCTCCACCCTCTTCAGGAATAATCGCATAAATGGCATTGCCTTCTTTATCTTCACCCATAACAGTGTAGTAAGAAGTATCCGTATTAAACAAGTAAAACTTCGTTACTTTTGAAAATTCTACGGTTGGTGCCATCATCGTAAGTGCGTCGTTTCGTTTTTTTATTTTCGGATCTACACTTGTTAAAAAGATACTTGCAGCAGCTAAAAATAATAGAAATAAAGTGAGTAAAAGAATAAACATTGTTCTGCGTTTCATCAATTTCTCTCCTCTACTCTAATTTTTCATAGATAATGGTATTATACGCTATTTAAAGCAAAAATACCACCATCCACCATAAAAGAACGCTATGAATTTCTATTCTTTGTGATGTTTAAACACTTCTTAAATGGTTTCTCAATAATCGAAGCATTTTCCGGGAAAACACTTTTTACTTTCATCGCATATTTACTAATCGTTGCCCGAACATCTAATAGCCAAATCTCAGCACTCTTTTGATGTGGTCTACTAAAACGTCCTAGCCCTTGATACAGTTGAAGAAGCATCATCCTCATCGCATAATGTCCAAAATAAGAACGCTCTTGTTCCTTCATTTCAAGTTGAATAATTTGTTGCGCTGTGGATACCGGATTCGGGAACGGCAATTTTGTAATCACGAGGGAATCAATCGATTGTCCACCACTATCAAATCCTTCCCAGAAACTATAAACACCAAGTAAAATCGCTTCATTTCGTTCTTGGAAACGACGTTGAATTCTTCGTCCCATCTGAGGACCTTTTTGAGCAAGCAAATCAATCTGATGAGCGTAACAAAATCCTTCTAACAAGCTCTCTACTGCTAAGAGCGCTTCTACTGAATGCATTAATACAAGCATTCTTCCACCCTTGCGCTCATATATCTGTTCAATGCATCTTGCAATTTGTGCGTGATATTGTTGACTTGAAGAAGAATTCACGGCCACTAAATCATTTGGAATGAAAATATGATGATTACTATTATTCTTTTCAGTATTAATCACCGTAAGCTTCTCTTTTGCTTCTAACTCATGGAATAATGGCGTAAACGTTGGTATCGTTGCAGAAATCCCAATCAGTTGTCTGATTTTCTCTTTAAATTGATTGAAGACTTCAATGACCGGTCTAACTCTTAATAGTTCTATGGTATTTTGTCCATATTGCTCTTTTTCTTCAATGACAAAATAATCATTCCCATCCTTTTGGAATTGTGCAATAGATTCTATTAACTCTTGCAATAAATGTGTACTCTCTTCGTATAAACTCGTCTGATCTGCATTTGCTTGTAATAGATTCATCACGCCAGACAGAGCTTTTTGCATCGCCTTCACCATTTCACAATGAATAGAATCTTTCCACTCTGTAGCTGTAAATACAAAAGAAGATGACAGTTGTTGTCCACTCTTCAACTCTTCAAACCATGATTCATATAAATCACAAATTTCTAATAACTTGCGGTTCATGGTACGAGAGAGGTGTTCCTCTTCTTTCGAGAAATGAAACATCGCATTTAAGTGATGATCAGACCACAATTGTTGCACTTCAAATAGACTAGAGAAATTAACGGTAATCGTGCCAAATTGTTCTAGTGCATGCTCAAATTGTTGCACTTCATCGAGAAAAACAGCAGGTTTAATACGATGAGCAATCGTTGAGGCATACTGGATAAGGAAGGCATGATTCGTTACCACAACAGGACTCTGTTGTACATAAGTGACCGCCTTGTTCCAATAAAGACTTCCTTCTTTCTCTGCTTCTTTCACCGAAATGTCCCTCCACAACGATGCTTGATGGAGGACTTGGTTACATTCCGATAAATCTCCTGTCTTCGTCTGGGTAATCCAGACGAGTAACCCCATGATAGAAAGACTATTTCTGGCACTTCTTTCTTCCTTATACTTTTGAACTGAACATTTAAATGCAGACAAATCAATATAATGTCGTTGTCCCTTTATAGATACGACTGGCGTCTTTATCTTCAACTCAGAAATAAGTGGTGCGATACTATCTTCCATCAATTGTTGTTGCAGCAGCAAATTCGAAGTTACAATCCAGATAGGTTTACGCTTACTAGCTTTTTCAAACGCTGCTAGTAAATATGCGTAAGTCTTACCTGAACCAGGACTTGCTTCAATAAAATGCAAAGGTTCATCCTTTTCAAGAAGCGATTCAATTGTTGAAATCATCTCACGTTGACTCGACTTATCCTCTAAAAATCCAACTTCTACTAATTTTTGATAAGCTTCTAGTGCATTGATTTTTCTCTTAGAACTCTTCATCTCAATCTCTTCCAATACTAGCGGTGAAACAACGAAACCTTGTTCAATCGGAAGTTCTTTCTGTTCTTCTTTTACACTTTCTTCTAAAATCTCCTCAAAAACTGTCCCGGTATCCCCTAGTAATTCTCCTGAAAATTCGATTAGTTGGTTCAAAGTGATATATGACAACGTCCTTAGCTTCGTCTTCATTTTTAAAAACAACTCAGCAGTTGCGCGCGCATCACTACCTGCTGTATGTACTTGGTTGTGACGAATTCCTAACCACTCTGTTAAATCACTGAGTCGATAACTAAGAGCCGTCGGATAGCAAATCTGCGCTAGTTGTACTGTGTCAATGAATGGAACCTCTAAATCGAGTCCTAATGTATCTTTTAAAGCTGATATTATGAAAGGCCCATCAAATCCTACATTATGTGCAACCAGAGTTCTATCTTCTAAAAGATTAAAAATGGTCATTGCTACTTCATCAAAATAAGGAGCCTTCGCAACATCTGCATTGGTCACTCCTGTTAATAATTGAATCTCAAATGGAATACTTTTT
>CALALK010000296.1 GCA_937923125.1 uncultured Carnobacterium sp. | reverse complement strand
TTAAGCAGTGAATGCTGCATAATTCCTTTTTGATTCTTATTTTTTATGATTATCCCATAATGGAGAAGAATACATATAACTTCCTCGTATCGCAACATATCTACGTCCTTCTCGAACTATAAAATCTAAAAGATTAAAAAATTTATCTTTTGCCTCCAAAAAATTTGTAAATTCAAATGTCTTTCCATGAACATAAGATCTATCATCTCTAAAATTCACCATAAATAAATGATTTTTATAGAAAAAATGTACTGCAAATGGCGTGGTATTCGATTCATCAAATAATACATAAACCAATGAATCGTAATTTCTATGTTTAATTTCTTCCTCTAATTCTCTTTTTAATGGCTCAATATTCATATTAAAATCCTCAAAATGCTTTATTTATCAATAGTATAGCATATATTTCAACCCTCATCTGCTCAATTTCCCAAAATTCACTTATAAGTGAATTTTGGGCAGCACGATTTTGGGGTAATTTTTGGCCCAAAACTTTCAATTTTTGAAAAAATCCCATTAAATTTTGTTTTTTGTTTTTTTAGGCTTTTTTGTTGATTTTGACTAAAAATTGAAATAACCCCCTAAATTTTGCAATTTCTTTGCGAAAAGCGTGTAAAAATTGTATAATATTGTAGAGTTATTCTACTTAAAAATATGTGAGCATGCATGAGTTTAATGGAGTTCTCACCAATATCCATTAGAAAAGAGGAAGTTCATGACAACTATCGTATCGATCTCTGATGAGTACATTACATTAGGGCAATTTTTAAAACATATTGACGTCATTACAACGGGCGGACAAGCAAAATGGTACCTGCAAGAATATACAGTTTTTGTAGATGGAGAGTTAGAAAATCGACGTGGTAGAAAATTATATCCGAATACACGTGTCGAAATACCTGATGAAGGTATTTTTATTGTGAAAGAAATGAAATCGGATGAAAATGATTTGAACACACATGACGCATGAAGCTGACTAATTTACAATTACAAAACTTTCGTAATTATGAATCTGTCCAACTAGAGTTCACAGACGGTGTGCATGTTTTTATTGGTGAAAATGCACAAGGGAAAACCAACCTGATGGAGTCGATTTATGCCTTGGCGATGACAAAGAGCCACCGCACTACAAACGACAAAGAACTGATTGGATGGAAAAAAGAGTTTGCGACGATTAAAGGGACCGTTGAAAAAACAGCGACAAAGACGAATTTAGAATTGCAATTTTCTAAAAAAGGAAAAATCGCGAAAGTGAATTATTTGGAGCAAAAACGACTGAGTTCCTACCTTGGAAACTTGAATGTCATTCTATTTGCCCCAGAGAACCTCACGCTTGTCAAAGGGTCTCCGCAAAATAGACGTAAATTCGTGGATATGGAACTTGGACAAATGAGTTCCCTCTACCTCTATGATTTAGTGGAATATAATCGCGTCTTAAAACAACGGAATACGTATTTGAAGCAGCTAGCCATTAAGAAAAAGCAGCCGGACGAATACTTAGAGGTTTTAAGCGAGATGTTAAGCGAGTTAGCTAGTAAAATCGTCTTTCATCGTCTCGATTTTATGAAGCAATTGGAGGCTTTAGCCATTCCGATTCATGACCAGTTATCGCTTGGTCGTGAGAAATTCTCGGTTTCGTATCAAGCAACGATTCCGTTGGAGGATGGGTTAACCCCTTCGCAAATGAAAGAAATCTATATCGATCAATTCAAGAAGAATCAAACTCGTGAGGCGGATCAAGCCACAACGCTGATTGGACCGCACCGTGACGATTTGATTTTTTATTTGAACGAGATTCCGGTTCAAACGTACGGTTCGCAAGGACAGCAACGTTCGACCGTTCTCAGTTTGAAGCTTGCGGAAATCGAATTGATGAAATTATCGACGGGTGAGTATCCTCTTCTACTATTAGATGACGTACTGTCCGAACTCGATGATGATAGACAAACCCATCTAATTAAGGCCATTGAAAATAAGGTGCAAACCTTTATTACGACAACGAGCCTGGATGGGATTAAGCAACAATTTATTAATGAACCAGTCGTAATACCGATTGAAAAAGGAACTATTTTAAAAACGGAGAGTGAGAATTAGCATATGACAGAAGAAAACAAAGCTGAATTAGCTGCGCAATATGATGCCAGTCAGATTCAAGTATTAGAAGGACTCGAAGCTGTTCGTAAACGTCCTGGGATGTATATTGGTTCAACAAGTAGTGCTGGGTTGCACCACCTTGTTTGGGAAATCGTGGATAACTCAATCGACGAAGCGTTGGCTGGGTTTGCGACACATATCGAAATCGAAATCACTAAAGAAAACCATATTCGCGTAACCGATGATGGTCGTGGGATTCCGGTCGATATTCAAGAAAAAACAGGTCGTCCTGCCGTAGAAACTGTATTTACAGTGCTTCACGCCGGTGGTAAATTCGGCGGCGGAGGCTATAAAGTTTCTGGGGGTCTTCACGGGGTTGGGGCTTCTGTTGTAAATGCTCTTTCAACAGACTTAACCGTTCAAGTATTTAAAGATGGCAACATTTACGAGCAATCTTATAGCCGTGGTGCCGTATTAGAAGATTTAAAAATTATTGGGAAAACAGATAAACACGGTACAAGCGTTTATTTCGTACCAGACCCAGAAATCTTCCAAGAAACAACCGTCTTTGATTTTGATAAATTAGCCAACCGTGTGCGTGAATTAGCGTTCTTGAACAAAGGATTAAAATTAACGATTACGGATTACCGACCAGAAGAGCCAGTGAGAAAATCATTCTGCTACGAAGGCGGGATTAAGAGCTATGTTGAACACTTAAATAAATCAAAACAAGTGTTATTCGAAGAGCCAATTTATGTGGAAGGAGAACAAGATGGCATTCAAGTAGAAGTGGCAATGCAATACACTTCTGGATACCATACAAACCTTCTCAGCTTTACAAATAATATCCACACTTATGAAGGTGGTACTCACGAATCAGGGATGAAGACGGCCTTAACACGTGTGATTAATGATTACGCGCGTCGTCAAAAATTGATGAAAGAAAACGAAGAAAAACTAAGCGGTGAAGATGTCCGTGAAGGGTTAACAGCCGTTATTTCGATCAAACACCCTGATCCACAGTTCGAAGGACAAACAAAAACGAAATTAGGAAACTCAGAAGCACGTACGATTACAGACCGTCTGTTTGCGACGCACTTCGATAAATTCTTAATGGAAAACCCTCAAGTCGCACGTAAAATTGTCGAAAAAGGGATTTTAGCTTCAAAAGCACGTCTTGCTGCAAAACGTGCCCGTGAAGTAACTCGTAAGAAATCTGGTTTAGAAATTTCAAACTTACCAGGGAAATTAGCAGACTGCTCAAGCAATGACCCAACGATTTCTGAATTATTCATCGTCGAAGGGGACTCTGCGGGTGGTTCAGCAAAACAAGGACGTTCACGTCATTTCCAAGCGATTTTACCAATCCGTGGGAAAATCTTGAACGTTGAAAAAGCAACACTCGATAAAATTTTAGCCAACGAAGAAATTCGTTCGCTCTTTACAGCGATGGGAACTGGTTTTGGTGGAGATTTTGATTTATCGAAAGCTCGTTACCAAAAATTAGTCATCATGACCGATGCCGATGTCGATGGAAGTCACATCCGTACATTGCTCATTACTCTTTTCTATCGTTATATGCGCCCTGCAGTGGAAGCTGGATATATTTACATCGCGCAACCACCTCTTTACAAATTGAAACAAGGGAAAAATGAATACTACATTCAAAATGATGAAGAGTTAGAAGCGAAACTAAAAGAATTACCAGCACATCCAAAACCACAATTATCACGATACAAAGGTCTTGGGGAAATGGATGCGGAACAATTATGGGAAACAACCATGAACCCTGAAAACCGTTCAATGTTACAAGTATCTGTGGAAGATGCTGCAGAAGCGGATCAAATTTTAGATATCTTGATGGGCGACCGTGTAGAACCACGTCGTGAATTCATTGAAAGCAATGCGAAATACATCAATATGGAAGATTTAGATATCTAATCCAGTAATCGAATTTGAAGAGAAGAATAGAAAAGGAGACGAATTATGTCTGAAGAAGTGAAACACTTTGAAGAAACTTTTGAATCAACTGATTTAGTACAAACGATGCGTAAATCATTTCTAGAGTATTCGATGAGTGTTATTGTATCGCGTGCCCTACCAGATGTACGCGATGGATTAAAACCAGTACACCGTCGTATTTTATATGGAATGAGTGAACTTGGAGTGACACCGGACAAACCGCATAAAAAATCTGCGCGTATTGTCGGGGACGTAATGGGTAAATATCACCCACACGGTGACTCTGCAATTTACGATGCCATGGTTCGTATGGCACAAGATTTCTCATACCGTTACCCATTAATCGATGGTCACGGTAACTTTGGTTCTGTCGATGGAGACGGAGCTGCTGCGATGCGTTATACAGAGGCTCGTATGAGTAAAATTGCTCTTGAAATGCTTCGCGATATTAACAAAGATACGATTAATTTCCGTGATAACTACGATTCAACAGAACGTGAACCGGAAGTATTACCAGCACGTATTCCAAACTTATTAGTCAACGGTGCAACAGGGATTGCCGTAGGGATGGCAACGAATATTCCACCACATAACTTGGCGGAAGTCATCTCTGCTCTTCACTTATTAATGAAGAACCCTGATGTAACCACTACTGAATTGATGGAAGCTCTCCCTGGACCTGACTTCCCAACTGGAGGAATTGTCTTAGGTAAATCTGGAATTCGTCGTGCGTACGAAACAGGACGTGGATCAATTACGGTTCGTGGACGCGTACAAATCGAAGAATTGAAAAACGGAAAAGAACGCATCATCATCACTGAATTACCATATATGGTAAATAAAGCGCGTTTAGTAGAACGTATCGCACAATTACACCACGAGAAGAAAATCGAAGGCATTACTTACTTAAACGATGAATCTGACCGTGTGGGAATGCGTGTCGTGATTGAAGTGCGTCGTGATGTTTCAGCATCCGTTGTATTAAATAATTTATACAAATTAACACCATTACAATCAAACTTCGGATTCAATATGCTTGCGATTGTAAATCAAGAGCCAAAAGTATTGAGCTTAAAAGAAATTTTACGCCACTACTTAGATCACCAAGAAGAAGTGGTTCGTCGTCGTAGCTTATTCGATAAGAAAAAAGCGGAAGACCGCGCTCACATCTTAGAAGGGTTACAAATCGCTTTAGACCATATCGATGCGATTGTGGCCATCTTAAGAAGTTCAGCAAGTGGAGATATCGCCAAAGACCGCTTCATGAATGAATACGGCTTAAGCGATAAACAAGCACAAGCGATTCTTGATATGCGTATGGTTCGTTTAACAGGATTAGAACGCGAGAAAATCGATGCAGAATACAACGAATTACAAGCAACGATTCAATACTTAGAAAAAGTATTAGCGAGCGAAGAACTTCGTTACGAAATCATCGAACAAGAGCTTCTTGAAATCCAACAACGTTTCGACAATCCTCGTCGTACAGAATTATTAGTCGGAGAAGCATTAAGCCTTGAAGATGAAGATTTAATCGAACAAGAAGATGTTGTCATTACATTAACGAAGAATGGATATATCAAACGTCTTGCCAACACTGAATTCAAGGCACAACGCCGTGGAGGACGTGGGGTTCAAGGAATGAGCGTCCATGATGATGACTACGTGGAAAACATGATTTCATGTTCAACACACGATTCACTCCTCTTCTTTACGAATACAGGGAAAGTTTACCAAGCAAAAGGGTATGAAATTCCTGAATATAGCCGTACTGCAAAAGGATTACCAGTCATCAACTTATTAAACATTGATTCAGCTGAGAAAATTCAAGCGATTATCAGTGTTCCAGAATCAGATGAATCAGAACGTTACTTGTTCTTCACAACATTACGTGGAACAGTTAAACGTGTTCGTCTATCAGAATTCAAGAATATCCGTACAAATGGTCTACGTGCCATCCAATTACGCGAAGATGATGAACTCATCCGTGTAGTGGTCACAAGCGGAAATGATGGAATCATCCTCGGAACGTATCACGGTAATGCTGTAAGCTTCCATGAAGATAAAGTTCGTGCGATGGGTCGTACCGCTTCAGGTGTTCGTGGGGTTTCTCTACGTGAGGGCGACTATGTCATCGGAATGGATATTTTAACGCCAGACCGTGAAGTATTAGTGGTCAGCGAGAAAGGGTACGGAAAACGTACAGCAGCTTCTGAATACGCATTGAAAGGCCGTGGCGTGAAAGGGGTTCGTACACTTCGTATTACCGAGAAAAATGGACCACTTGTCTGCCTACGTACTGTAACTGGAGACGAAGACTTACTCATCATGACGAATAAAGGGGTTATCATCAGATTCCATGCCGAAGACGTGTCTCAAACAGGCCGTGGCGCACTTGGAGTTCGTATGATGCGTCTCGATCAAGATGCGATTGTAAGTTCATTAGCGATTGTAGACCGCGAAGAAGAAACAGAAGAAGATTCTCTTGCCACTGACTCATCGACTGAATCAGTAGCAACAGAAAATCCAACTGCATCCCTTTCAGATGAAGCTATCAAAGGCAATATGAAAGACTTTGCGCAACAATTAGTTGATGAAGAAAATGAATAATCAGTAAGAGACTGAATAGCTCTATAAAATCGATTACTACGAATCCTTACGGATATCTTCATAATAGTGGTAATAGGGCACCGGCTCGAGCCTTGTGTCTCTCACCTTTAAAGCCTCAAAGAGGGAGTAAGAAATTTATTTCTTACTCCCTCTTTTTCGCATTTAATGCCAACCCCCATTACCACTATTATAGAATTCGTATGATTCTTCGTAATCTTAATGAGTGCTTTTATGATTCAGTTTCTAATTATTCCGCTGTAAAAAAAGAAACATTCCTAAAATGTTAAAAAGAGATTTTTAGCAAAAAAATACTCTTTTTACGCAAAAAAGTACTATTTTTTAGTATTATTAGCTGTATAATAAGGGTGAAACAATCCATAAGGAGGAATAAATATGATTGAATTTCTTAATGTATCAAAAGTATATGATCAAACTGTCGCTTTAGATGGACTTAACTTAACAATTGAAAGTGGAAAAATTATTGGATTAATCGGACATAACGGGGCTGGTAAATCAACCACGATTAAATCACTCGTGAGCGTCATTCATCCAACAAGCGGAGAAATTATTGTGGACGGACAAGAATTGTCATCTAATCGTCTAGCCATTAAAGAAAAAATTGGCTATGTGGCCGATAGTCCAGACCTATTCCTACGTTTAACAGCGAATGAATTCTGGGAATTAGTCGCTTCTTCTTATGGAATGACTCTAGACGAAGTAGAAAGTCGTCTTGCTTATTTACTAGAATTATTTGATTTCGAAGGACATCGCTATGAAGTTATTGATTCGTTCTCACACGGGATGCGTCAAAAGGTATTCGTCATCGGAGCGCTTTTATCAGACCCTGAAATTTGGGTACTCGATGAACCAATGACGGGTCTTGACCCACAAGCTTCTTATGACTTGAAGAAATTAATGCGCGAACATGCCGATAAAGGCAATACCGTTCTCTTCTCGACACACGTTTTAGAAGTGGCAGAACAACTCTGCGATAAGATTGCCATTTTGAAAAAAGGAAAACTACTCTTCTACGGTACGATTCAAGAGTTGAAAGGCCAACAACCAGAAAGCACGCTTGAAGAAATCTACTTATCACTAGCCGGTAGACAAGAAGGAGTGGATTCACATGCGGTTTAATCGAATTCTTACGCTGGTGAAGACCAATTTAATTTTTGCGACGCAACCGGCACAATTACAAAATTATCGAAAGAAACAGGCGAAAAATCCATCGAAACCCGTGAATGTGGCGATGAAAACATTGATGCAGCAATTACTATTTGCGGTGATGTTTGGAGCTTTATTTGGAATTCCTGGAGCGATTTCGGGACGTTCATACCCTCCACTTCAATTTGCGAGTACGGTTTTCTTATTCTTGATGATTTTAATTTCGCAAGCATTGCCAGCTGTTTACAATGTCTTTTATGAAAGTAAAGATTTCGAATCGTATTTACCTTATGCCTTTACGGAATTAGAAGTCGTTCTTGGGAAGAGCCTTTCGATTGTAGTGGCTACATTGCAAGGATTTCTTCCAATCGTAATGCTATTTGGAATCCATGTGTATTTTTCAGGGGGGAACTTCCTCCTTACGATTCCAATTGCCTTAATCGGGGCACTTGTACTCAGTGCGACTGTTTACGTATTGATGTTTCTTCTCTGCTTCTTCCTAGCGAAGATTCCGCTCTTTAGAAAATATCAATCCGTGATTGCGAATGTTTTAATTTTTGGGATTTCTCTTGGGGCCATTATTGGCTATCAAATGATTTTGTCAAAATCCGTGGTGAATACTTTTATAACAGGAGAAATGCCAATTTTCCTTCAACCAGTACTTGCCTTCTATAAAGCGATATTAAATCCATTCGATATGAGTGTTTATCCAACAATTGGATTAGTGATTTTAGTATTTGTGGCGATTTTACTACTCGTGAAGTTCATTGTATTGCCAAACTTCTATCAAGCTGTTTCGCAAACATCGTCTTCGAAAGTAAAAGTCGAACGTGTAAAAGAAATGGAGTTAGATGGCAACAAGCTTTCAACAAAATTCATGATTCGCTATACCCTTCGCCAATTAATGGAAGGTTCTGTATTAACGCAAACGATTATTGCTGCAGGAATATTACCATATCTCTTGCTTCTTCCAACAGTTTTAAATTTTTCGAGTGGTCCTACAGAATTTAGTTTTATGAATTTCCTAAATCTAAATACTTTCTTACCATTTGCGATGCTTATTACCTTCATTGCATTCTTCAATACAGGAGGAAACAACTTATTAGCGGTCGGAATTTCACTCGAACGGGAAAACTATTATTATCTAAAAGTTCTTCCATTCGATATGCATCAATTTTTAGAACGTAAATTCTGGATTCTCTTTGCGATTCAGTCTGCGATTCCGGTCATTCTTATGACGGTCATTTGTACGGTACTTCGCTTACCGATTTATATGACCTTGGGCATCATTCTCTCATGGGGAATCATCAGTCTAGGACTAAGCCGTTGGGGATATGCGAGAGACTTGAAACTCTTTACTCCAACTTGGACGAATGTGATTGAACTCTTAAACCGTATGCGTAGCGGAGTGAAGTCGATCATTTTTGTCGGGGTTCTCTTTGGATTTATCTTCGGAGCGATTTATTTATTAATCCACTTACCAGAATGGAATCGTACCTTCGTTTGGTTCATTACCATTGCGTATGTTGTCTTGATTCTTGGGTTATCGATTTTTGCAACATTCTACTATAAGAAAAAATTACATGAATTAGTCGATTCTGAATAATGATGTAAGACTTAGAGATTATCTCTAAGTCTTTTTTTATAACTAGTTTTATAGGTATTTTGTAGTATATAGCTAATAGTTATAACGAACGATAGAAAAACGGTATAAGAAAACCTATTGCTATGCGGTTTGTTCTCTGTTATCCTAAGAGCATGTTCATAAGACATCACAAAGAACAGGTGAGTAGAAAATAAGATTTGCTAAGAGAGTCTCGGTTGGTGGGAAGAGATGAAATTGAATTTTTGAAGATGGCCTCGGAGTGATTTTACGTCGAATCATTAGACGTAAATGGGTAGCCCATTATAGCTGTAGAGTATAACACCCAGTGTGCGTACTCGAAAAGGTAGGATTCGTGAGGATTCTACAAAACAAGGTGGTAACACGAAAATTTCGTCCTTGCAGTAGCGATACTGTGAGGATTTTTTATTTATAGGAGGAATGTACAATGTCAAAATTACAAGCACCATTTAGAGTCGATCACGTAGGAAGTTTCTTACGTCCAAAAGAATTAGTAGAAGCAAAAGAAAAATTTATAAAAGGAGAAATTACACGCGAGGAATTAACAGCCGTCGAAGATAAAGCCATCGAAAAGTTAGTCGAACAACAAAAGAAAGCTGGATTAAAAGGATTCACAGACGGCGAATTCCGTCGCCAATATTGGCACTTAGATTTCTTCTGGGGATTGAATGGAGTGAATCACACTCAAGCGAAAATTGGATACCCATTCCACGATGAAATTACAAAACCTGACTCAGCAGATGTCGTTGGGAAAATCACTGGTGAAAATCATCCATTCGTAGAACACTTCAAATTCTTAAAACAATTCGAGGATGAAGATTTCATCGTAAAACAAACAATTCCTGCACCAGCACAATTTTACTTGGAATTGGTTCGTGACGCAGAGCATATTGAGCAAACTTTCTCAGTATACCCTTCAAAAGAAGAACTCTTTAAAGATATCATTGCTGCTTACAGACAAGTGATTAAAGAATTATACGATGCAGGTTGCCGTCTCTTACAAATCGATGACTGTACATGGGGTGCTATCGTAGATGATAACATCTTAAACATTATCTCAAAAGAAAGTGGTTTAACACCTGAAGAATTAAGAAGAGAACTCAAACGTGAATTCTTAGAATTAAACAACGGAATTCTAGTAGATTTACCAGAAGATTTAACTGTGAACACTCACGTATGCCGTGGTAACTACCACTCAACTTGGGCATGTTCAGGTGGCTATGATTCAGTGAGCGACGCATTATTCGAGGATGAAAACGTACATGCATACTACTTAGAATACGATACAGACCGCGCCGGCGACTTCAAGCCACTAGCTAAAGTAAACAATGGTAAGAAAGTCGTTCTAGGACTTCTCACTTCTAAATCAGGAAAATTAGAAGACAAAGATGAAGTCATTGCTCGTATTAAAGAAGCAAGTGAGTATGTTCCACTTGAAGACTTATACTTAAGTACACAATGTGGATTTGCTTCAACAGAAGAAGGAAATATTTTAACAGAAGAAGATCAATGGAAGAAAATCGCATTGATTTCAGAAATCGCTCGTGAAGTTTGGGGAGAATAATTCCTACTTCATTAGAATTTGAAAGATAGATTGGAGAAATACCGTATGACAACACATGCACCATTTAGAGTAGACCACGTAGGAAGTTTCTTACGACCAAAAGAATTAGTAGAAGCACGCGCAAAATTCGCAAACGGAGAAATTACACGCGAAGAATTAACAGCTGTAGAAGATAAAGAAATCCGCGAACTTGTTAAAAAACAAATCGCTGCTGGATTAAAAGGCGTTACAGACGGAGAATTCCGCCGCGCATACTGGCACCTTGACTTCTTCTGGGGATTCAACGGCGTAGAACATAGGGTAGGTAAACACGGTTTAAAATTTAACGGTGTCGAAACAAAAGCTGATACGGCAACATTAACAGCTCCAATTGATGGACATAACCACCCATTCGTAGAACATTTCAAATTCTTACGTGACTTAGTGAAAGACGAAGATGTTATTGTGAAATTCACAATCCCTTCTCCATCACAATTCTATTTCGAAT
>CALALK010000295.1 GCA_937923125.1 uncultured Carnobacterium sp. | reverse complement strand
GCTCAAGCCTTTCGAGGTTAGTCCGCACGACTGCAAGCAGTCCTTTGCGGCTAACCTGCGAACCGTCATCGCCTCTAAACGCTTTTGCTCACATCCTAATCGTTCATCAAAGCTTCTAATTGAGATAGACGTTGTTCGAATACGTCGAATGCGTCGTATAAGTAGTCTTTCTTCGTCATGTCTACGCCGGCTTTTTTCATTACTTCGATTGGAGCGTCGCTGCGTCCTGCACGTAAGTAGTTTAAGTAAGCTTCTAAATCTTCTGGAGTACCATGTAAGATTTTATCTGATAAAGCAGTCGCTGCAGCCATACCAGTTGCGTATTGGAATACATAGTAGTTCATGTAGAAGTGAGGGATACGTGCCCATTCGTATGCGATTTGTTCATCTTGGATGACATTTGCATAGTATTTCGCGTTGATTTCGCTATAAGCTTTTGCGATTGATTCTTGTGTTAATGGTTGGCCTTCTTGGTCCATTACGTGAATCTTATGTTCGAATTCCGCAAATTGTGTTTGACGGAAAATTGTTGATTTGAAGCGGTGTAAATAGTTGTTTAAGATATATTTTTGCGCTTCTTTATCTGTATGTTTCTTCAACAAGTAATCTGTTAAGATGTTTTCGTTTGTTGTAGAAGCAATTTCCGCTAAGAAGATTGAGTAATCTCCGTATTGTTTTGGTTGTGTGTTACGAGTGAAGTAGCTGTGTGCACTATGTCCTAACTCGTGAACTAATGTGAAGAAGTTTGATAATTCATCATGCCAGTTCAATAGGATGTATGGTGCTGTTGAGTATGCTCCACTTGAATATCCACCACTGCGTTTACCGATGTTTTCAGCAACGTCAATCCAACGTTCTGCGTATGCTTTCTTCATGATTTCATTGTACTCTTCGCCAAGAGGTTTCAACGCTTCCACACTTGCTTTAGCAGCTTCGTTGTAATCATATTTAATTGGAGCGTCTCCTGTGATTGGTACGTATAAATCATACATATGCAATTCATCTAAGCCTAGCGCTTTTTGTTGTAATGCAATATAACGGTGTAATAATGGTAATTTTTCGTTTACCACTTCTACTAAAGCATCGTACACTTCTTCAGGAACTTGGTTTGAAGCAAGTGCTGCTTGACGCGCTGAATCATAGTTATGAACTAAGGCGCTGAAGTTATGCCCTTTTACTTCTGTACCAAGTGTGCTTGCGAATGTATTTTTTAAGTTGATGTAAGGTTTGTATAGTGTTTCGAATGCTTCCTTACGAACATCTTGGTTTTTAGACTCGATATATACTGAGTAGTTTCCGTTTGTTAATTCTACTTTTTCGCCATCTTCAGTTGTGATTTCGTCAAACTTGATGTCAGCGTTGTTTAATAAATTGAATGTTTTGCTTGCGCCTTGGAATACTTCGCTAGCTTTTGATAATAAAGCTTCTTCTTTATCTGAAAGCACGTGACCTTTTTTAATACGCGCTGTTTCTAATAAGACACGGAAGTCTTCTAATCCTGGTTCTTGTTTGAAATACTCTTCGAACTCTTCATCAGATAATGCTAAAATTGCTGGAGCAAACCATGCTGAAGCACCTGAGAATTCGATGTATGTTGAGAACGCACGTTGATTTAAAACTTGGTTTTCATTGTTAGAAGTATCTTGGTCTGCTTTTAAATGTGAGTAAACATAAGCTGTTTCAATCTTATCATCCACTACGTTTAAAAGATTTAAGAATGCTAATAATGATTCTCCATCTTTTAATGCTGTATCTTTTGCAGCGGCTACTGCTGGAATTTGTGATTTAACAAATTCTAAGTCCTTTTCAAATCCTTCGTTTGATTCGTAAATTGCGGAAAGGTCCCATGTTAATTCTACTGGAACTTCTTCACGTCTTAATGGTTTTTTATTGGCCATTATAATCCCTACTTTCTAAAAAGTTGATAGTCCTAGTGTACTATGAAATGGATACTTTGGAAAGGGTTTGAACCCATTTTTAAAGAAAAAGAGACCAAATGAACCGCTTTTGATTCATCTGGTCTCGTTGATTAGTCTTCAAGGAAAGTGGCTTTATCTAAACTATCTGTTCCGATAATCGCTACAAGAATGACATCCTCACGAATGAGGAAATCTGCAAATACTTTTGTATTCAACGATTCATCCTTTCCTTCACGATATCCAATTAAGTTTAAATCACAATCTTTACGTAAGTCTAAATCGCTTAATTGTTTTCCAACCCATGATTTTGGTGGATAAAATTCAACAAGTGAAATATTGCCATCAAGTGCAATCACTTCAGCCAGTTTATGGTGAAGAATGTTTTTCACGAGACGAATTCCTGTTTCTTTTTCTGGGTTTATGACACGTTGCGCACCCATCTTCGTCAAGATTTCTGTTGTTGTACGGCCCTTTGCTTTAGCGATGATTTCTGGAACTCCTAGTTTCGTACAATGCATCACCGCTAGAATACTCGCTTCTAAACTAGACCCTGTGGCTACCACCACCGTGTCGCAGTCACCAATTCCGATTTCTTTCAAAACTTCTTCGTCTGTCACATCGGCAATGACTGCCTTTGTGACAAGTGGTTCAATACGGTTAACGGTTGTTTCATCACGATCAATGGCAATAATGTCGCAATCATATTCACTAAGCTGTTTGGCAATCGTCATCCCAAACACACCTAGTCCTAAAATCCCAACTGTCTTTCTCATTACAATCCCTACTTTCTATCCAATTAATAATGGCGCTTTGGCATACTTCATCTCGAGTGCTTTTTTCTTTCGATTTGAAAAACTTAATAGTACGGTCAACGGTCCAATACGACCAATAAACATCAACAACATAATCACAATTTTTCCAAGGAAAGATAAGGTTGGTGTTAAATTTGCGGTTACCCCTACTGTACATACCGCTGAAATAGTTTCAAATAAGGTATATAGAAGTGGCACATCTGGATCCGTTAAACTGAGCAAGAACACACTCGTTAGAATGAGTGTTGTAAATACGATAAAAATCGTTAAGGCTTTTCTGGCCATCTCTTGTGAAATACTATGGTGTCTAAATTGAATCATTCCCTCATCGTACACTTCTGAGCGAATGAATAACAGCACTACTAAGAAGGTTGTCGTCTTCACCCCACCGGCCGTCCCGCCAGGAGAGCCTCCAATCAGCATTTGAATACAATAAAGAAGAATACTCGTTGGATGTGCATTCGTATAATCAATTGTCGCAAATCCAGCGGTTCTCATCGTTACCGTTTGAAAGAAGCTCACGAGTACCTTATCGAAGAAAGATAGATTTCCAATCGTATTTGGATTATTCCATTCGGTTAACAAGGTTAACACCGTTCCACTAAGTAAAATAATCCCCGTCAACCAAAGGACAATCTTCGTATGATACTGCAATCGTCTATAAAACGATTTACGCTTTTTACTCTTGGTCGATTTTCGCATTTCAAGGTAGCTTCGTTTGAAATCAAACCAAACGGAAAAACCGATTCCCCCAAGAATAATGAGAGCAGCAACCACTAATGTCAAAAATGGATCAGTTGCATAGTTAATCAGACTATTAGAGCCTAAGTTATCAAAACCTGCATTACAAAATGCAGAGATTGCAAAGAAGAATGCAGTGAAAATCCCCTTTGCTGTTCCTAGTTCTGGAACAAAGCGGAAGGATAAAATAACCGCTGCAATGAATTCAATAAAGAATGTATATTTAAAAATCGTTTTTAAATACTTTTTGAAATCTTGACCATCCTCACGGTTCAAACTATCTTGCAAGGCTAGTTTATCAACTAATGACATCTTCTTCCCCGCATCATAGAGGAAAAAGGCAATAATACTCATTAATCCTAATCCACCGATTTGCATTAAAATCATACAAATCACTTGTCCAAAAGTACTGTACGTCTCGGCTACTGGTTGCGTCGAAAGTCCTGTAACACATACCATCGATACAGTTGTAAACAAGTGGTCAAAATACGAAGCTTTTGATGTCGCGATTTGCGAAATCGGTAAGCTTAACAGGAATGACCCCACCAAAATCACAATCGCAAAACTGGATGCAATTCTTTTCGGAATCGAGTCCTTAAATAAGAAACGAATCATCTTCGTCCCTCCTGTCCTAATCAAAAATAATGTGCCCAAAAAAAGAGCAGAATATATTGGATATTCTACTCTTCCTATCGGCTAATTACAACCGTTACTATTTTCGTTTAAACTGTTGGAAAATTATTCCACCACTTTATATTCTTTCGTTTCACCAAAAAACTCATCATATAACGCACGGATGGCTTTCTTTTCGTATTGGTCTAAAATACCAAACATCATCGAAACCTCAGATACCCCTTGGTTATATAATTCGATATTGATTTGAGTACGAGCAAGCGTTGA
>CALALK010000294.1 GCA_937923125.1 uncultured Carnobacterium sp. | reverse complement strand
CATTTCTGAGCGCTCGGTCTCGTATCCTTACTCTTCCCCCGGTCGCATCGGGCGTTTATATTTACTCTTTGATTCTTGTCGGATGATGGTATGTGGGGATTTGCGTCCCGCGTTTGAGTTTCGAAAGAGCATTTGCATTTTTTCATCGTCGAAGAGTTCTAAGTTTTGATCGACGAAGTGACTCGCATCAGCTTTCCAATCCGAATGATAGTAATTAAATAATTCGGCCATAGCGACAGTTTTGTCGGTGGCGCTCCCTTTAAATTCAGGGTCTGTTACATCTGTTAAGTATTGTTGCATTTTTGCAATTCTATTTTTATCAAAATCTGCCATAAGATTCGCCTCTTTTCAGTCTTATTTTAGCATAGAAGCTATTTTCTTAAAAGAAATTTTTTCAAACCCCTGTTCATTTTAAGATGAATGTTTTATACTATTACTTGCTAATTTTTTGAAGAGGAGGGTGTCTCATGGCTAAAGATATGACGAGTGGGAAACCACTAAAATTGATTTGGAATTTTACAATCCCGCTATTAATTGGGAACTTATTCCAACAATTATACAATATGGCGGATACCTTTATCGTAGGTCGTACCATTGGTGTGCAGGCGTTAGCTGCGGTTGGGTCTACTGGAAGTATTGTCTTTTTAATTATCGGGTTTGCGACAGGGTTAACGGCTGGTCTTGCGATTCCATTAGCGCAACGGTTTGGTGCCAAGGATTATAAGGGCGTGAAACATAGCTTTTATGTTTCCCTTTTAATTTCGATTGCTGTGGCGATTGTATTAACCGCATTGAGTATGATTTTCTGTCGCCAGATTCTAGAAATCATGCAGACACCATCCGAGATTATTGATGGAGCTTATGATTATTTAATGGTCATCTTTGGGGGCATTTTCTCCTCAATGGCCTATAATTTACTATCGAATATTTTCCGTTCGATTGGGGATGCAAAAACTCCTCTATATTTCCTTGTAGTAGCCTGCATTATGAATATTATTTTGGATATCGTATTTATTGCTGGATTAGGAATGGGAGTAGAAGGAGCAGGGTATGCGACTGTTGTGTCTCAAATTTTCTCAGCTATTGCCTGTGTGGTGTATATTTGGAAGAAAATTCCAGTGTTGCGATTAACGAAAGAGGATTTAGTGGCGACACAGAAAGATATTCGAGAACATTGTCGTATTTCATTCCCGATGGCGTTTCAAGCTTCGATTATTGCGATCGGAACGATTATGGTTCAAATTGCATTGAATCAGTTAGGACCGACTTCGGTTGCGGCACACACAGCAGCACAAAAGATTGACCAGTTAGCGATTCTTCCAATGATGTCGTTTGGAGTCACGATGGCCACCTATTCAGCACAAAACTTTGGTGCGAAGAAATACGATCGTATTTGGCTTGGTGTGCGTGAATGTATCAAATTATCATTGACATTTGCCATTGTGGTAGGGATTATTTTAAATCTATTTAGTCCGATTCTTATTCGTGCCTTCGTTGGAGAAGGGCATGAGGATGTTGTAGCGTTAGGACGACTATTCTTCCTGACAAACGGAACAACGTATAGTTTCCTTTCACTATTATTTATTTACCGTTATACCTTACAAGGGGTGGGAAAAACATTTACGCCGACCTTGGCTGGAATTATGGAACTCATTATGCGTTCTGTTGCGGCCGTGGTTCTTTCAAATATGTACGGCTTCGTCGGAGCAACGGTTGCCAACCCAATGGCATGGTTTGGTTCGATGGTGCCTCTCATGATTGCGTATTATATCTTTAAAAATAAAGTTCAACATGGAGTAGAGCAGTAGTATCAAGCTACTGTTCTTTTTTTGGGAACATATGAAAATTATGAAAACAGTTTTCGAATTAATTGTGAATTATTTAGTTGAATAATTTACAAAGTTATAGTAAAATGATTCTAACTAAAGTGTTTATGGAGGAAAGATTGGATGAAAAAAGAACAATCAATTCGTAAAATTGGAAAACTGATGTTAGCAATCTCGTCATGCGGTGTTTTGTTAACAGCATTCCAAGCGAATAAATCTGTATTTGCGGAAGATGCAACGACTACAGAAGCGACTACAGCTGCTGCAGCAACAACAGAGGCTACAACAGAAGCAACAACTGCGGCTCCAACGCGTGCAGCAAAAGAAGTAAATGCAAAAGTAACTGGTACGATTAAAAACCATGATATTAAATACTATGAATACTACACAGACGTAGATATCGCTGTCTCATTAACAGATGATGACGTGAAAGAAGGCGACTATGTAACAATTACATTAGAAAACGTTGCGGTATTAGGTTCGTTAGCGGGTAAAGATGTTATTTATGAAGGAAAGAAAATTGGAACCATTTCAATTGAATCCTTCGAAAACATTAATAAAGCTCGTCAAGGTTCGAACGACAAAGCTCAAATGGAGCAAGCTGAATTAGAATCAACACGCGCTACTTTAAAGGTTACATTTACAAAAGCTGTTGAAGCAGTAAAACCTGATGTATTGAAACAAGCACAATTCCAAATTAAATCAGACAACGCCTATAATGGTGCAGTTATCGCAAATAAAGACTATACTTTAAATCAAGTGATTAAAGTGGGTGATTCTACTGTAACAAGTACAGTAGATATTCCAAAAGTGGAGAAATTTGCTACTGAGACAAATTCAATTCACATGCCACCTTCTGGAAATACAATTAAGTTCAACGAAGATGGATCATATGAAACAAGTTCAGAAATCCAAGTTCGTGGAAGAGAAGGCATGAAAGTTGGAACAACTGTTGAATTAGAATTCAATGAGGCTTCAGGGATTGAGTGGAAAACAAGTGGAGCTACTGCGCTTAAAGTGGGAGATACATTTAAATCTAGCTTTATTTTACCAGTATATAGTTCATATGATGTGAACCAATATGGAGCTTATATTTTCCCAACTGGTGTAGAGCCAACATTCAAAGTTACATCTATTACAGATAAGAAAATCACGCTTGAAATGATTTCAGGAGATGTTCCAAAGGAATTAGGAGTATTCTTCCGTATCGGTAAAGATCGTGTGAATATCATCGACAAATCTAAAATTGATATCGAAAAAATGCAATATGACGTTTCAACGGTTGCTACAGCGACTATTGACGGTAAAGATTCTAAAGGAATCTATATCTATCGTATTATTAGTGACTCTACTAGTGCACAATTAGTATTGGATTCACTTGTGACAGATTATAAGGATATCGATACACAAGAATCAATTAAAGCAACAGACAAAGGTTGGAAAGATCCAGCTGATATCGATGGATATGAATTTGTTAAAACAGAAAAAGACCGTGAAGGAAATCGTATCCACTGGTACAAAAAAGTTGCACAACCAACAACTGAAGTAACTACTGAAGAAACAACAGTAGAAACAACAGTAGAAACAACAGCAGAAACAACAACTGGTACGCCAGAAGAACCAAAACAAGAAGAATTACCAAATACAGGGGCTACGGCTTCTCTAACTGGTGCAGCAATTGCAGCAATGTTAACAGGTTTAGGAGTATTAGGATTCAAGAAAAAAGAAGACTAAAATCATAAGAGATGAATGAGGATGTATTGCATCCTCATTCTTTTTTTGCTTCAAATTATGGTATAATAAAACGAATATGC
>CALALK010000293.1 GCA_937923125.1 uncultured Carnobacterium sp. | reverse complement strand
AAATTGGAGTAGATGCAGGTTTCGACTCAACAGGAGACCAAACGCATTTAGCTCTTGCTTTAAATAAACTTTTAAATGCATTAGAGGAATCGAATCGTCTTCCAAAATGTATTTTCTATAACTTAAATCCATCGTATAACGATATTTTGGCCAATACACTAGCTAACTTCCAAGTTAATGAAGAAGGGATTAAAGGTCGTTTACAATTTGGTGCAGCTTGGTGGTTCTCTGATACTGAAAAAGGAATGAGAGAACAAATGCTAGTCTTAGCAAATCAAAGCTTATTATGGAATTTTGTAGGAATGCTGACTGATTCAAGAAGTTTCTTATCGTATCAAAGACATGATTACTTCCGTCGTATTTTAGTCTCACTTGTTACTGAATGGATTGAAAGTGGTCGAATCCCTTATGACGAAAAATTAATTACAGAGTTCTTAGAAGCCATTTGCTATAAAAATGCTAAAGAATTTTTTGAATTGAACTAAAGGAGGAATAAAAATGGAAATGACATTCCGTTGGTATGGACATGATGATCAGGTAACTCTAGAGAATATTAGACAAATCCCTGGTATGAAAGGAATTGTAACAGCAATTTATGATGTGCCAGTTGGGGAAGTATGGAGTCGTGAACGTATTCGTCAATTAAAACAAGACGTTGAAGCTTCAGGATTAAAATTGTCTGTCATTGAAAGTGTTCCAGTTCATGAAGATATTAAACTTGGAAAACCTACAAGAGATCAATTGATTGATAACTATATTCAAACTATTAAAAACTTAGGAGCTGAAGGTGTTAACATTGTATGTTATAACTTCATGCCAGTATTCGACTGGACACGAACTGACTTAGCGTATGATCTTCCAGATGGTTCTAATGCATTAATCTTCGATGAAGAAGTGGCTAAGAAAATGGACCCTGTAAAAGGGGAATTATCTCTGCCAGGTTGGGATTCAAGTTATACAAAAGATGAAATGAAAGCTATCATGGATGAGTATTCCAAAGTAGACGAAGAAAAACTTTGGGAACATTTAGAGTACTTCATTAAACGTGTCATTCCAGCAGCAGAAGAAGCTGGTGTGAAAATGGCAATCCATCCAGATGATCCACCTTATAGCATCTTTGGATTACCTCGTATCATTACTTGCAAAGAAAATCTTGTAAGATTTGTAGAATTATACGATAGCCCAAATAATGGGGTAACTGTTTGTGTAGGTTCATATGCTTCTGATCCAAACAACGATGCTGTTGAAATGTTAAAAGAAATGTTGAAACGTAATCGTGTAAACTTTATGCATGCTCGTAACATTCGTTTAACTGGAAAAGGTAAATCATTTGAAGAATCAGCACACCCAACAGAATACGGTTCAATTGATATGTATGAAGTGGTGAAAGCTCTTCATGACGCAAACTGGGAAGGACCAATCCGTCCGGACCATGGTCGTATGATTTGGGGAGAAACGGGTCGTCCAGGATATGGATTATTTGACCGTGCTCTAGGAGCTACTTACCTTCATGGATTAGCTGAAGCAGTAGCAAAAAATGCAAAATAATAGGAGAAAACCCATGACACAATTTTTTGATTTTACAAATAAAGTCGTAGTAATTACAGGTGCCGGTGGAGTGATTTGCGGTGAACTTGCAAAGAATTTTGGTAAACAAGGCGCAAAGGTAGCTTTACTAGACTTAAATGAAGAAGCTGCACAAAAATTTGCAGATGAAATTATTGCTGAAGGCGGTATCGCAAAAGCATATAAAACGAATGTACTTGAAAAAGAATCATTAGAAGCTGTTCGCGAAGCCGTGAATAACGATCTTGGTACAGTAGATGTATTAGTAAACGGTGCTGGAGGAAATAACCCTCGTGCGACAACAGATAATGAATTCCATGAAGTAGGATTAAGCGCGGAGACAAAAACATTCTTTGACTTAGATAAATCAGGAATTGAATTTGTATTCAACTTAAACTATTTAGGTACATTATTACCGACACAAGTCTTTGCACAAGATATGGTTGGAAAAGAAGGAGCAAACATCATCAATATTTCAAGTATGAATGCATTCACTCCTTTAACAAAAATTCCAGCGTATTCAGGAGCAAAAGCAGCGATTAGTAACTTCACTCAATGGTTAGCGGTTCACTTCTCTAAAGTAGG
>CALALK010000292.1 GCA_937923125.1 uncultured Carnobacterium sp. | reverse complement strand
ATGGACACTAACGACGACGGACATGTGTTTGTCGACGGAGTGGACATTTCCGCCTTTGATGAAAAACAACTCACTTATTATCGAAGAGACGATGTTGGTTTCGTCTTCCAATTTTATAATCTAGTGCCGAATTTAACGGCGAAAGAAAATGTGGAACTGGCGGCTGAAATCGTAAAAGACGCCCAAGATGCAGAGGAAGCCTTGAAGGCAGTCGGACTTGGACACCGCATCAATAATTTTCCAGCGCAATTATCGGGTGGGGAACAACAACGCGTTTCCATCGCACGTGCGGTTGCGAAGAATCCAAAACTCTTGCTTTGCGATGAGCCAACAGGAGCGCTCGACTACCATACCGGAAAACAAGTGCTTCAAATTTTACAAGATATGTCGCGTAACCAAGGGGCAACAGTGATTATTGTAACGCATAATTCTGCGCTGGCACCGATTGCCGACCGCGTGATTTATATGCATGACGCGAGAGTTAAGAAAATCGAATGTAACCCAAATCCACAAGATATTCAAACGCTTGAATATTAGAAGGGGTGAAGATGGTGACTAAGAAGACATTAAACAAGGATATTCGAAACTCCCTTCGCCAGTCGAAGGGACGCTTCCTCTCCATTATGCTCCTCATGATGCTAGGGGCGTTCAGTTTGGTCGGATTGAAAGTGTCAGGTCCGGATATTGAAGACACCTTGAACAGCTATATGGAAACGGCCAATGCTGCGGATTTATTCGTGGTGGCAGGCTACGGTTTAAGCGCAGAGGACCAAGCCGAAATTCAAGAAGAGAACGCCGATGTGGAGTTTGGCTATTTTGTCGATACGGTGATTAGCGATACGCCTAGTGCGATTCGTGTGTTCTCACAGACGACCGATATTTCGACGTTCGAGTTGGTGAGTGGCGCGTTTCCTACAAAATCAAATGAAGTGGCGCTTGACGGGGTGATGGCCGATCAGTACAAGATTGGCGATACGATTCGATTGAATGAATCCGGAAGTAACACTCTACTGAAAGAACATGAATTTACCATTACGGGGTTTGTGAACTCCAGCGAGCTCCTGTCTAAGACGATTAAAGGGGTATCGAGTGCGGGAAGCGGGGACCTTAGTGGATTTGCCGTCGTGCCAAAAGACGCGTTCGATTCTGAAGTTTATACGATTGCGCGACTTCGTTATCCGGATTTGCGCAAATGGAAAACAACAAGCCGTGAGTACGCAGATAAGGTGACGGAGTTGCAACAGGCGCTTGAAGAAAAGTTGGCCGACAATGGAACGGCGCGCTTAGACACGTTGAAGACGACGGCCGACGATAAGATTTCAGAAGGAAAAGAAAAGATTACCGATGCCAAAACGCAACTCTCGGACGCCGAGAAGAAATTGGCAGACGGCAAGAGCGAAATCGAAAAGAACGAAAAGTCGCTTTCTGACGGACAAGAAGAAGTCCGTAGCAACGAAGCAAC
>CALALK010000291.1 GCA_937923125.1 uncultured Carnobacterium sp. | reverse complement strand
AACGCGTGAGCATGATTGGCGTCAGTGCCACAGGTGGGATTTTGCACAATGTCGGTCAATTGATGGTCGCAAGCTGGATGGCAAAATCGTGGACCGTGCTCTTATATTTACCTGCGATGTCCATCGTCGGAATCTTTGCAGGAGTAGCTATTGGGATTGCGGCAAACTATGCATTAACACATGTAAAACTACTCAAAAAATACTCAGACCAAAAAGTCGGAGAAAGTTCGTGAAATAACAGACAATCAATGGACAAAAAGAGCAGAATAGAATATACTACTAAAGTGAGAAAATTCAAGGAGGATTTGCAATGACAAAAACAAACATCGTAGTTATCGGTGCCGGATTTGCCGGAGTAGCCGCTACAAAGACGTTGTCACATAAGTTGAAGAAGAATAAAGATGTCACAATTACATTAATTGATAAACATCCTTACTTAACTTACATGACTGAATTACACGAGGTTGCTGGGGGACGTGTTGAGCCAGATGCGATTCAATACGACTTACAAAAAATCTTTGCACGTTCTAAAAATGTAAACTTAGTAACAGATACTGTTACAAGTCTTGATAAAGAAAACAAAGTGGTTCGTACAAAACATGGCGAATTCTCTTATGATTATTTAGTACTTGGTATGGGTGGAGAAGCCAATGACTTCGGCGTTCCAGGTGTTAAAGAGAATGGATTTACGTTATGGTCAATGGAAGACGCAGTGAAAATGCGTAAACATATTCTTAGCTGTGTAGAAAAAGCGGCGAAAGAACATGACCCTCAAAAGCGTAAAGCGTTATTAACGTTTGCGGTTTGTGGTGCTGGATTTACTGGGGTTGAATTAGTCGGTGAATTAATGGACTGGATTCCAGTGTTAGCACATGAATACAATTTAGATAAAGACGACTTCGAGTTATACATTATCGAAGCAGTTCCAACAATCTTAAACATGTTAGATGCTAAAGATGCAGATAAAGCAGAAGCCTTCATGGTAAAACGCGGCATCAAAGTGATTAAAGGAAACGGAATTTCTGAAGTGAAGCAAAACAGCATTCGTTTAGCTGACGGCACAGTGATTCCAACTTACTCACTATTCTGGACAGCTGGGGTTAAAGCCAACACAGAAGCAGAAGTGTTTGGATTTAAAGCAGCTCGTGCAGGTCGTTTAGTGGTTAATGAAAACATGTTAGTCGATGGCGAAACAGATATCTTCGCAATCGGTGACTTAGCTTATTACGAAGAACCGGATAAAGGAAATGCTCCTCATCCTCAAATCGTACAAGCCGCTGAACAAACTGGTAAAACAGCAGCGAAAAACATTATCGCTTCTATTAACAACTCAGAAAAAGTAGCCTATAAAGGTAAATACGATGGATTCATGGTTTCTATCGGTTCTCATTATGGTGTTGCTTTCTTAATGGGCAAATGGCACTTAAGTGGTTTCTTTGCAATGTTGATGAAACACATCGTAAACATCAAGTATTTCTTAGAAATCTTCTCACTATACTATGCAATTCAATACGTGTTCCACGAGTTCTTCCATATTAAGAACCGTCGTAATATCTTCCGTGGTCACTTATCACGCTACGGTAACGTATTATGGTCTTTACCACTTCGTTTATTCTACGGTGGTATGTGGACAATCGAAGGCTTGAAGAAAATCTTCGGTTTATGGGGCGCACATAGCTGGATTGATGGAAATCATTTAGCATTCCCATTCCCTTGGTTAACAGAAGCAACAAGTGCAGCAAGTGGTGCAGCAGAAACTGTAACAGCAGCAAGTGGTGCAACAGAAGCTGCAGCGCAAACAGCAACTCAAGTCGTTTCATTCGGTTTCAACTATTCATATGGTGAACAACCAGCAATGGTCATCGAAAAAATGCCAGACTGGTTCGCATCCATCATGCAAATCATGATTCCAAACGTTGAAGTCGCTCACTTAATGCAAAAAGTGATGTCATTCGTAGAATTAGCTATCGGTTTAGCAATCATGGCTGGTTTCTTAACATGGATCGTCAACGCAGTAACAATCGGTTTAGTCGCAACATTCTGCTTATCTGGTATGTTCTACTGGGTAAACATGTGGTTTGTTCCTGCAGCGATTGCGTTAATGAACGGTTCAGGTCGTGCATTTGGTCTTGACTACTACGTGATTCCATGGTTCCAAAGAACTGCGGGTCGCTGGTGGTATGGTAAGTCTAAAGCGATTTATGGATTCGATAAACAAGGAAACCAACTCGTTAAATAAGATATGTTATAATGAAGTCGGCATTTTGTGTCGACTTCTTTTTTTAGAAGGTCGGCTAGAAGGAGAAAACTATGACAATCGTACATCCAATGTGGATGGAGTATCCCGAATTACATGAAGAATTAAAACAAGTAAAAACGATGATGCATGCATCTATCACGATCGAAAACAAACAGATTCGTGAGGCTATTTGGGCTGTCCTTGAATCCGGTGGTAAAATGGTGCGGCCTGCTTATTTGATTTTATTTTCAATGTGGAATGAAAATCGGCCGAAGGAAGAAGTCCATGCGGTGGCTGCGGCTCTTGAACTCCTTCATGTGGCAACATTACTACATGATGATGTCATCGATGAAGCTGATACAAGAAGAGGACAAGAAACGATTAGTGCTCGATTTGGGAATCGTGTGGCGATTTATGCAGGGGACTACTTATTGACAGTGTGCTATCAGTTGCTTTCAAAATATAGTCAAGATTTAGCGGGCATCCAAATCCCAACATACGGGATGATGCGTGTCATTGACGGTGAATTGTCGCAGATGGAAGAAAGCTACAAAACCGATGTGACGATTCAAGATTACTTGAAGCGAATTGATGGGAAGACGGCACAACTCTTTATGCTTAGTTGTATGATGGGAGAACGTTTTTCAGGAATGGGCGAATTAGAGCGTGCAAGACATATCGGGAATTCTATCGGGATGGCGTTTCAACTGTTAGATGATATTCTTGATTACGAAGTAAGTTCTTCTGAATTTGGAAAACCTGTGTTAGAAGATGTGGCGCAAGGGATTTACACAATGCCGCTGATTGCGTCTTTACCGAAGTGTGAAAAAGAATTACTTCCACTGTTAGAAAAGAAAAATCAGTTAACAGTACCAGATCGACTAGCGATTCAAAAGATGGTCGTAAATGCAGGTGGCGTTGAAACTGCAAAAGATTTTGCATCGAAATATACCATGAAAGCAATCCATCAAATCGAGAAGTTGCCTGAAGCTGATGTGAAGCCTATGCTGTTAAAAATCACAAGTCAGTTATTGCAACGAAAATCATAAAACAAAACAATTCACAAAGAATGGCGTTTTCTGAAAAGAAATCGCCATTTTCATTTTATTTTTTCAAGTGAAAAAAGGAACGTTTCAACAGACTGGACCTAGACTTTTATCCGAAATATGCTATAATAGAACCTACAGAATTGATTAATTCTAAAATATATAGAAAAGGCAGGTTCTAAACATGACTATCAAAAAATCATTATCTGCAGCAGCAGTATTATTATCATCTGCATTTGTATTAGCAGCATGTGGCGGAAACAGCAAAACTGATTCAAACAAAACAACACAAGCAGCTACAACACAAACTGCAACTACACAAGCAGCAGCACAAAAATCTGATGCAGCTTTAAAAGATGGTACTTATAAATTAGTATCAGAACCTGACAAACGCGGATGGCACGTAGAATTCACGATTACTGTTGAAGGTGGCAAAATCACTAAATCTGATTATGACAACTTAAATGATAAAGGTGAACGTAAATCAGCTAACGCAGAATACGAAAAAGCAATGAAAGATAAAGTGGGTACTGGCCCAGCAGAATACTTCAAAGCTTACAACGAAGGTTTAGTTGCTAAACAAAACCCTTCAGACGTTGAAGTTGTTGCAGGTGCAACTAATGCGCATACTTCATTTGTTGAATATGCAAACAAATTAATCGAAGCAGCTAAAAAAGGGGATACTGCTGAAATCAAAGTAGCAGCTCCACAAGGCTAATTCATTTTAAACAAACAATTTCGACTCCTGTACTAAAGGTACGGGAGTTTTTTATTCGGATTACAAGTCACGAGTTTCGTTTTATCGTGAAATAAGGTACAATACTAAGGAATGATTTTTACAAAGGAGAGAACTATGAAAGCTAAATGGATGAAATGGGGACTTTTGGCAGTGATGTCTACGACGGTTTTAGCAGCTTGCCAAAGTCAACCGAAGAATGAAGCCGACACTGTTTCAGGCGCATCAATTAAAACTCCAAGAGAAATTATTAAATCACCTGTGAAGAAAACAGACTTCTTACTCGGAACTGCGGTAGCTTTATCGGTCTATCATCCAAATACAGAAGAAGTGATCACCAATGCCTTAGAAATGATTAAAGACTTAGAAAAACGAATTACCGTGAATGCTTCTGGTTCTGAAGTGGATGAAGTAAACTTGGCCGCTGGAGAAAAGCCAGTTAAGGTTAGTGCGGATGTGTACGAGTTAATCAAACTTGGATTGAAATATAGCGAAGAGTTCGACGGGGCTTTCGATGTGACGGTTGGACCGTTGACGGCGTTATGGCATATCGGGTTCGATGATGCGAAGAAACCAACGCAAGAAGAAATCGATGCCGTGTTACCACTTGTAAACTATAAAGACGTTGAATTAAACGACGCGGAACAAACCGTCTTCTTAAAGAAAAAAGGAATGCAGCTGGACCTTGGAGGAATCGCCAAAGGGTATATCGCCGATAAGGTTTGGGAGTACTTTGCAAAAGAAGGAATCACAACAGCCGTGATTGACCTCGGTGGGAATATCGTTGTAATGGGCGGCTCTCCTGCAAGAGACGGTGTTGCGTGGAATGTTGGGATTCAAGATCCGGATGCTTCTCGTGGGAAGACGCTTGGTACGATTCTTGAAAAAGATAAAACTATCGTGACTTCTGGGATTTATGAGCGTTATTTAACTGTAGACGGTCAAACGTATCACCATATTTTAAATCCGAAAACAGGATATCCATACGATAATAATGTGGAAGGTGTTTCTGTCATTGTGGATAGTTCGACAAAAGGGGATGCTCTTTCAACATCGATGTTCTCTGTGGGACCAAAGGCTGGAATCGAGTATGCCAATAGTCATGACGGAGTGGATGTCATTTTCGTAACGAAAGATAAAAAAGTATATGTGTCGAATGCGATTAAAGATACGTTCAAATTAACAAATACGAATCTTGAGTTGAAGGAGAGTGTTGAGTAGTGACGAAAAAAGAGTTTATCGAACTAGTCGAATTGCGTACAAAAATCGCGAGTGTGTTCCCGTTTCTAATTGCATTTCTTTATTCATTTGTTTTATTTAAACAAGTGAATGCTTTGAATATGCTGTTGTTCTTTATCGGGATGATTTGTTTTGATATGGCAACAACCGTGATGAACAACTTGATGGACTATGTTAAAGCGAAAAACTCCGATTATCGTGATAATCATAATGTGATTGGAACGAGTACCATTACTGTGAAGAAAGCATGGCAAGTCTTCGGTGGGCTGTTTGCAGTAGCAGCAGTTGTTGGAATCATCCTTGTAGCGCGCACGAATATTCTTTTACTCATTGTCGGCGCAATTTGTTTCTTCATCGGTGTGTTTTATACATTTGGACCAATCCCGATTTCTCGAATGCCTCTTGGGGAAGTGTTATCTGGATTTACGATGGGATTTGGGATTTTCTGGATTACGGTATTTTTAAATGTGCCAGAAGGGGTCGTCTTTGCAGGGGTACAGTTAGACGGAAGTATTTTAACGATGCAACTGGATATTATTTCTCAATTGAAAGTGTTCCTATTATCGTTACCACTTGTTTGTACGATTGCCAATATCATGTTAAGTAATAATATCTGTGATTTAGAAACGGATATTACGAACCACCGTTACACATTGGTTTATTATATTGGAAAGAAACAAGCGCTAGTGGTCTATCAAGTATTATATGCGATTGCGTTTGGTGCGATGGTACTTGCTGTGTTACTCGGTGTTGCGCCTTGGACTCTTCTTGGTGTGCTAGTAGTTGGCGTTCCTGTGTATAAACATATTCAACAGTTCAAAGCTCACCAAGAAAAGAAAACGACTTTTGCATTAGCGATTAAAAACATGGTGATGATTCATTCGTTGCAAGCAGTGCTATTATTCGTTGCGGTTCTTTTCTTCAACTAGTGTGTACTTGACAAAGCAAGTTCATTTCCTTATGATGGAATAGATATGGATTTATAGAAAGTAGTGAAAAATATGGCTCAGAAAAAAGCGGCGTTAGCTTGTAGCGTATGTGGTTCAAGAAACTACACGATTACGCTTGGACAAAACCGACGAGTAGAACGTCTAGAAATTAAAAAATTCTGCAAGTATTGCAATAAACAAACACTACATCGCGAAACAAAATAAAAGGAAGAGGAGATTCGGAATGCGTTTTTTATCAAATGTTATTAAAGAGATGAAAAAAGTTACTTGGCCAACAGGTAAAGAAGTAAACAAATATACAATGACAGTAATTATGACAGTGATTGCTGCACTATGCTTCTTTGCAGTAGTGGACTATGGAATTCATCAACTCATTACATTCCTTTTAAAATAATAGTACTTTAAAGTGATTAGTGATATACTAAGAGCAGTTGAAAAAACCTTCGCTTATGAAGGTTTTTTTGTATGGAAAAATGTTGTCAACACTCAAGGAGGAGTATCAATGGAAAAAGAATGGTATGTATTGCACACTTATTCAGGTTATGAAAACAAAGTTAAATCAAATCTATTATCACGTATCCAAAGTATGGGTATGGAAGAAAATATCTTCCGCGTGATTTCACCTGAAGAAGAGGAAGTGGAAGTAAAAGACGGTAAAACAAAAACAACTGTTGAAAAAACTTTCCCTGGTTATGTATTAGTTGAAATGGTCATGTCAGACCAAGCATGGTATGTCGTTCGTAACACTCCAGGCGTAACTGGTTTCGTTGGATCACACGGTGCAGGTTCAAAACCATCTCCATTATTACCAGAAGAAGTAGAAGCCATCTTAGGACGTATCGGTGAAAAAGTTCATGCTCCAGTTGATTTAAACGTATCTGTTGGAGACTACGTCATCATTACTGAAGGTGCCTTCAACGATATGAGCGGTAAAGTAGTAGAACTTGACCACGAAAAACAAAAAATTAAAGTAGCGATTGAAATGTTCGGTCGTGAAACAATTGCAGACTTAGAGTTCCACCAAGTGAAAGAAGATGACTCTTATTAACATGTATCCTACAATGTTAGAACGATTTATTCGCTATGCGAAAATCAATACGCGTAGTGATTTAAAATCAACAACGATTCCTACGACAAAGAGTCAATGGGAATTTTTAGAAATGCTTCGAAGCGAGTTAGTGGAGTACGGCTTTACAAAAGTAGAACTCGATCCAGAGGATAGCTACTTAGTGGCGCTTCTTCCAAGTAACTTAGAAGAAGGAAGTGCGGTGCCTGCGATTGGGTTTATTGCCCACGTCGATACCGCAGATTTCAATGCTGAAAATATCAATCCACAAATTCACGAGAATTATAACGGAGAAGATGTGGTGTTGAACGCTGAAAAGAATTTAGTAATGACGGTCAGCGAGTTCCCGAATTTGAAGAACTACATTGGTGAAACGTTAATTACAACAGATGGAACGACATTACTGGGTGCGGATGATAAGGCGGGGCTCGTTTCAGTATTAGAAGCCTGCTTGTATTTAATGGCGCATCCAGAGATTCCGCATGGCGATATTTGGTTAGCGTTTGGTCCGGACGAAGAAATCGGAAAAGGCGCACACCGTTTCAAAGCGGAGCGTATGCCAGCAAAATTTGCCTATACGTTAGATAGTGGAGTCGTAGGGAAGTTAGAATATGAAACGTTCAATGCCGCTCGTGCAGTGGTAACGATTCATGGGACAAGTGTTCACCCAGGACAAGCCAAAGATGTGATGGTGAATGCTTTGGCAGAAGCAGCAAAACTATTTGCACGTATGCCAGAAGAGGAAGTGCCTGAACGTACGAGTGGGTACGAAGGCTACTTTATGTTATCGAAACAATCAGGCGACATCGGTAAGGTTGAATTGGAATATATTATTCGCGATCACTCAATGGAGAAATTCGAAGAGAGAAAAGCGCAGTTCCAACAAATCGTCGATGCGCAAAATGCAACGTATGATGTGCCTCGTATCGAATGCACGATTTACGATGAGTACTATAATATGTACGAAATCTTAAAAGACGATATGACTTCGGTTGAAGTAGCGATTGAGGCTTATAAAGAATGTGGCATCACGCCAGACATTCAACCATTCCGTGGAGGAACGGATGGATGTATTATTACCTATAAAGGAATTCCAACTCCAAACCTTTTTACCGGAGCAGAGAACCTTCATGGGCAATACGAATTCGTAACTCTCGAAAGCATGCAAAAAGCCAGCGACGTTGTGTTAAAAATTATTGAATTAGTCCAAAGAAAAACGGTTGAGTAATCCTCAACCGTTTTTATGTTGTCTAGAATATGCCGTATGCAGCAGAAGATGAATTTGTTATAATGAGATAAGTGTTGAAATGCTTCTAAAGCAGAAGGGCGGTATTTCTTATGATGTATTTATTTGGTGTGATTGTCATTATCAGTATTCTTTTAGAAATGGTACTACTTCTATTAAAGTATAAAATTAATAAAAATAGAGAGATTAAGAATGCCCATGAACTTGAAATAAATGGGATGTTGAGTGATGGTAGTGTGAAGTATAAAGAAGCATCTTACTTTAGTTATAATTTCGGTACAAAAGAACTGGAAAAGAAAAAGATTGTAAATTACACAGATTATATTCAATTCGCTCATGAATATAGCCATGCGATTCATAATGAGGTAACGGGCTATAAATTAGCGGGGTTCTTTGGTATGATAACATTCTTTTTAGTTCTGTTTACACTCATCTTATTTGCAACTATCTTTCTTTTGGATAGATTTATCTTTATTTTGGCGCTAAGTTGTCTTTCCCTTTATTTCATCTATTATTTATTCGTGGTCTATATAGAGGTCTCTGCAAATACTATTCTATTAAAAAAGAGGAATATTAAAGAAGATAAGTTAGTAGTTGCTTATATTATTCTAAACATGGTAAACGAGTTTGTTTTCAGATTATTAGGATTTGTTGTGTTGTATATTGTTATTTCAAAATCATGAACCAAGATATATGGATCGTTTATAAAAGTAGGAACAAATATGAAACAAAAATAAAAAAAGAGCATCGAGTAGTTTGATAATACGAGACTACTCGGTGCTTTTCGTATGCCGAAAACAGGGATTTTTATGATAAAAATAGAAAAACCATATTGAGAAATTCTCGATATAATAGGCCTTTCCTAATAGAGCTTTTCTTTGGTAAAAAGTAATATGGAACAAAAGTCATTATCAGTAAATAAGTTGTGCGATAATAATACGATTTAATACCTATGCTATAATAGCCTAAACCTCTCAAAAGATAATATATCTATTTCTAGATTAGTAAAATTGAGAATGATTATAAGGAGATAACTTTTATGAAAAAAGCAATGCTAATTATTAATCCAACTTCTGGAGGAGAAAAGGCGTTAGACTATAAAGAAAAATTAGAAAATAAAGCAAAGGAATACTTCGAATACGTTGAAATGAAGATTACTGAAAAAGCTAAAGATGCTACTGCTTTTGCGGAAGAAGCTTCAAAGGAGAATTATGAAGCGGTAATTGTTTTTGGTGGGGATGGAACTGTTAATGAAGTAATTTCTGGTATTGCTGAAAAGGACTATATCCCTAAATTAGGGATTATTCCAGGAGGGACTGGCAATTTAATTACTAAATTGCTAGAAATTAGTCAAGATATTGATGAGGCAATTGACCAACTTGATTTTAATAAAACAAATGCGATAGATATTGGAAAAGCAAATAAGAGCTATTTTGGATATATCTTTAGTGTCGGTTCTTTACCAGAGGCGATTCATAACGTTGAAATAGAAGATAAAACAAAGTATGGAGTATTAGCTTATGCAATAAATACAATTAAGTCCGTCATTAAAGATGAGGTATTCAATATTAAAATTGAAACAGAAAATGGGAGTTACGAAGGGGAAGCTAGTCAAGTATTAGTTTTGCTTTCTAATTATTATGCTGACAAGAAAATATTTGAAGAAAACAAAGATGG
>CALALK010000290.1 GCA_937923125.1 uncultured Carnobacterium sp. | reverse complement strand
TAAGGCAACGGACTTTGACTCCGTCATTCGTTGGTTCGAATCCAGCTACCCCAGTTTTTTTTATATTTTGGTGGCGGTATAGCCAAGTGGTAAGGCAGAGGTCTGCAAAACCTTCATCACCGGTTCAAATCCGGTTACCGCCTTCCTGATATGCCGGCGTGGCGGAATTGGCAGACGCGCTGGACTCAAAATCCAGTGCCCGCGAGGGCGTGCCGGTTCGACCCCGGCCGCCGGTATACGCGTAACGACAAGGTTTATAGGGCCTTGTCTTTTTTTGTTTTGAACTTAAACGATGCTAAAAGTTACTAGAAATTTCTATAATAATCAATTTAAAGTGCATGCTTAACTAGTAAAATAAGTGAATTAACTTTAAAAATCATACAGGAGGACATTATGCTTTCGACAATACAAAATACAACTATCTCGATTTTTATTTATTTTCTAGTAGTCCTCTTTTCTTATGGGTTATATCATTCACTGAAAAAATGGATTAAGTCAGAAGAATACTTAAAAACAGCCAGGGATATCTTTAAGACAACGTTTTTCTTGGTTCTTCTGGTTTATTTTCAAATAAGCACTCCTATGTCTTTTACGCTTGATTTGCCACTTCTTATCATATATGGAGTAATAGCGATCGTTTTTCTTTTAGTATTGACTAAAAAAGAAAGTAATGAATTTGCTTTACATACAAAAATATCTGCTATCCTATTGACGCCGATTATCGAGGAAATAATTTGTAGAGAGATTGCTTATAATGCTGAAAATATCGTCTTTTCATTTATACTTGGAACAGTTGTTTTTATCGTCTTTCATTTTGCTTTTGATGTTAAAAGTATTGTTTATTTTTTCTGTATAGCTTTTCTTCTATTTGGATTAAGGATGCAATCAGGTTCCGTTTTGAATTCGATGTTACTACATTCGATGATTAATTTCATAATAATCTATAGAAAGTAAGGAAGTTCAACTAAGTGAGCTTCCTTTTTTATATGCTATTAGTGACACTACAGCGTGTATCGTTTATAATGGAAAGGATAATAGAAATAATTTTGTTTATTTCAAACTTAAGGAGGTAAGTATGCGAATCGGTATATTTACAGATACGTACTTTCCACAAGTGAGTGGAGTTGCGACTTCAATACGTGTATTAAAAGAGGATTTAGAAAGACAAGGGCATAAGGTAATTATTTTTACAACAACGGATCCAAAGGTAACGGAACCGGAAGAGAATATTGTTCGATTAGGCAGTATTCCGTTCTTTGCGTTCAAGGATCGTCGTGTGGCGATTCAAGGCCTAGGGAAAGCTTACCGAATTGCGAAAGAAAATGAATTGGATATCATTCATACTCAGACGGAGTTTAGTCTTGGGTTGGCAGGTAAATTAATTGCTGCAATGTTGAAGATTCCAACGATTCATACGTACCATACAATGTATGAAAAATATTTACACTATATTGCTAAAGGAAAAGTGTTACGTCCAAGTCACGTAGCGTATCTTTCAAAATCATTTTGTAATCAAACAAGTGGAGTGGTTGCTCCAAGTCAAATGACAAAAGATAAGCTGATTGAATATGGAGTGCTTCAGGAAGTTCGAGTGATTCCAACAGGAGTCGTTGTTCCTCCGCAAGAGCTAGAAGTTGCCAATGCTTTAAGAAGTGAGCTTGGCTATTCAGATGATGAAGTGGTGCTACTATCTCTTAGTCGTTTGTCACAAGAAAAAAATATCGCTGCTGTGATTGCGGCATTACCAGCCATTGTGGAAAGTAAGCCAAATGTGCGCTTATGTATTGCTGGTGGCGGACCTGAAAGAGAAAAACTGGAAGCACAAGTGGCAGAACTTGGCATGAACGATTTTGTTCAATTTGTGGGCGAAATCAAAAATGAAATGGTTTATAAGTACTATCAAATGGCGGACCTTTATG
Organism: uncultured Carnobacterium sp.; assembly: GCA_937923125.1. Classification (GTDB taxonomy): domain Bacteria; phylum Bacillota; class Bacilli; order Lactobacillales; family Aerococcaceae; genus Granulicatella. The sequence goes on along the minus strand of CALALK010000290.1, from coordinate 8,293 downwards.
TGAATGCATCTGAATCTGAAAGCCAAGGATTAACTTACCTAGAGGCACTTGTTAACCGCGTTCCAGTCATTGCTAAGAAGAACGATTACTTAAGCAGTCTTATTACAGCAGATGCTTTAGGAATGTTATTTGAAACAGATGCGGATATTGCAGATTGTGTCTTAGGCTATATTGAAAACCAGTTAGGGAATGAAGCCGAAGTTTCAGCGTTGCAAGACCAATTATTAGCTGAAATTTCTTCTGAAACATTTGGCGAAAGAATTGTAGATTTCTATGAGGCTGCGATTAACGGCTATCAATGGAATCAAGAACATTCTCATAATATTATGAGCCTGATGAAATTTTTACGTTTATCGACGAACGAGTTAAAGGATGAAGAAAATGACCATTAAAACAATTGGATTTATCGGAACAGGCGTGATGGGGAAATCTATGATTCGCCATTTACTAAAAAAATATAATGTTGTAGTGTACAACCGTACGAAAGAAAGAGCATTAGACCTTTTAGAAGAAGGAGCAACTTGGGCGGATACGCCTACAGAAGTTGCTAATCTTGCAGATGCAGTGTTAACCATCGTTGGTTATCCAAAAGATGTGGAAGAAGTTTACTTTGGTGACCAAGGGATCTTCAAGTCTACGAAAGAGCATCTCGTGGTGGTGGATCTTACCACAAGTACACCAACTTTAGCTAAACGCATCGCCGAAGAAGCTGCAGCACGCTCTTGGGAAGCGCTAGACGCACCTGTATCAGGTGGGGACCTTGGTGCTAAAAACGGAACGCTTTCTACGATGGTTGGTGGTACAGAAGAAACATTAGAAAAAGTATATCCAGTATTAGATTGCTTCTCTAAGACGATTACACTCCAAGGCACAGCTGGTGCTGGCCAACATACGAAAATGGCCAATCAAATTATGATTGCAGGAACGATGACTGGATTAACGGAGATGCTCGTTTATGCGAAAGCTGCAGGCTTAGACATGGACAAGGTATTACAAACAGTTGGCGCAGGAAGTGCCGCAAACTGGTCACTTTCAAATTACGGACCTCGTATTTTAAAAGAAGATTATTCTCCAGGTTTCTTTGCAAAACATTTCCTAAAAGACTTGGGAATTGCACTCGATGAAGCAGAAAGAATGCGTCTGTTTTTACCGGCGACTCTACAAGCCAAAAAACTCTACGAAACGCTTTGTGATGATGGCTTTGCAGATGATGGAACTCAAGCTTTAATTAAATTATATTGGAACCTACCAAATGAATAAAAAACTCTTAAATAGAGTGGTTATTCTTACTATCAGAGATAGGTTTTATGGTAGAATAATGAAAGAAAGTTTGAAAGGGGTAGTAATTATATGAAACCTTCACAATTGGTGGCAATTGTCCAACGTTTACAAACAATGGCGGCACAAGATTCAGATATCGAGGTGCGTCGCTTCGAAAAAGATGGCGTTGAAAAAGCTATCGTTACTTTTAATCAAGAAACAAGTAGTTTTGAATTAGTAGATGTAGAAACAAATCAAACATTCCAATTTGATGATATTGATTTAGTGACAATTGAAATTTTTGAAATGTTACAAGATTAAAATAATAACTGTGAGTAAAGCCACGGCGCAGAGTGTCTGTGCTGTGGCTTTTCAATATATTAGATGAGGATTGAAATAAATGAAAATTGCGTTATTAGGATTTGGGACAGTCGGTAGTGGTGTATACAATATTTTAAAGAAAAATGCATCAAAATTAGAGCGTGTTCTTCCAGAAAAAATTGAAATTAAGACAGCGTTAGTGAGAGAACCAGAATTGATGGAACAATCAGATGTTGTATTTACAAACAATATTAACGATATCGTTAGCGACCCTGAAATTGAATTAGTGGTTGAAGTGATGGGTGGCATTACAACAGCTTATGAATATGTGAGAGCTTGTTTACTTGCAAAAAAATCTGTTGTCACTGCCAATAAAAATCTGATTGCAGTTCATGGAGTTGAATTAACTACACTCGCTAAACTTGAAGAGGTCTACTTGTACTATGAAGCAAGTGTCGGTGGGGGAATTCCAGTACTTCGTCCGATGGTGCAACACTTTGAAACGAATGATGTGGAATCGATTGTTGGTATCGTCAACGGAACAACAAACTTCATTTTAAGCTCTATGGAAAAAGAAGGGCTTAGCTATGAAGCAGCATTAAAGATTGCTCAAGAAAAAGGATTTGCTGAAGCTGATCCAACAAGCGACGTGGAAGGGCATGACGCAGCTTATAAATTAATGATTTTAACGCGTTTAGCTTTTGGTGTGAACGTGACTTTTGATGAAGTAGCTAAAACAGGAATTTCTAAAGTTACTACTTCACATATGAAGATGGCTTCTGAGAATGGGTTTGCGATTAAATTGCTCGCTAAAGCACTTAGCGATGGCGAAAAAGTTTCTCTCGAAGTAGCACCTACTTTTGTACCAGCAACTCATTTATTAGCGCAAGTGCATTATGAAAACAATGCGATTTCAGTAAAAGGAAATGCAGTGGATGAAGTTCTATTTTACGGAAAAGGAGCAGGCTCCCTTCCGACAGCAACAAGTGTCTTAGCAGACGTTGTTGAAGTACTTCGCCGCAAAGGTAACGGCAGTGCAGTTGAAACATTTGGTCGTGTAGAAAGTCCATTAGTGGAATTTAGTCCAGAGGCTGCGACAAGTTCTTATTTCGTTTATGGAAAAGGAAACTTGGAAGTTGCACCACTAGGCGGAGAAGTTGTATCTAACAACCAAGGAGAGTTCGGAGTTCGCTATACAGCTTTAACAGCTAGTGAGTTAGCTAAAGTGAAAGAAGCTTTTGCTCATCTAAATGAAGTCGCTATTTATCCAATCTTGGAGGAAGCATAATGGCATTTACAATTAAAGTTCCAGCAACTTCAGCAAATATCGGATTAGGATTCGATTCGCTTGGAATTGCAGTGAATTTATATTTAACACTTCATGTAGGAGAAGCATCTAGCGAATGGGTGATTACCCATCCGTTTGGAGAAGAGATTCCGACAAATGAAGAAAATTTAATAATCGAAACAGCTTTAAAAGTGTGCCCAACATTAACACCACACAAACTTGTGTGTGAAAGTGAGATTCCTTTAACAAGAGGACTAGGCAGTAGTTCGAGCGCCATTGTTGCGGGAATCGAATTAGCGAATGTATTAGGGAACTTACAGTTAACTAATCATGAAAAAGTAAAATGGGCAACTCTTTTCGAGGGGCATCCTGACAATGTCGCACCAGCAATCTTAGGGGGCGTCGTTGTAGCCACTTATGACCACCGCACACAGGAAGTCTTAACCGTACATAAGAATGTGGAAGCACCGATAGCAATGGTAGCAGTGATTCCAAACGTTCAATTATCAACGAAGAAGAGTCGTGGCGTTTTACCAAGTTCACTAGAATACGGTGAGGCAGTAGAAGCAAGTAGCCGTAGTAATGTGTTGGTAGCTGGATTAATGACGGAAGATTGGAAAGTTATCTCTTCGATTGTTGAAAAAGACTTATTCCATGAAACGTACCGTTCAACACTGGTCCCTTGGATGGAAGAAGTTCGTACGATTACAAAGCAGGAAGGCCTTGATACTTGTGGGACTTACCTAAGTGGAGCAGGTCCTACAGTAATGACGTTTGTTTATAAAGAAAATGTAGACCGATTTGTAGAAACCTTAGAACACTATTTAGAAACAACACTTAAAGGAAGCACGATTCGTGTGCTTGAAATTGATGCGCAAGGAGTTCGCGTGAACTAGAAGGAGAACTATGGCACTATTCAAACCAACGTGGTTTAAAAAGACCTTTCAAGAGATTACCGTTCCTTTCTTACAAGAGAATGGAATTGAAGTGGTCTTAACCGATTTAGATAATACACTCATTGGGTGGGACGAAAAAGAAATCGATGAAACTTTACTTTCTTGGGTGAATTCGTTGAAAGAAGCAGGAATTAAAATAATCCTTGTATCGAATAATAATGAACATCGTATCAAAGATGCATCAACTCAGTTGGACGTTCCATACGTGTATCCCGGTTTAAAGCCACTGCACAAGGGGTTCAAAGCGGCACAACAATTACTGGATTTTGATAAATCAAAGACAGTCATGGTGGGTGACCAACTATTAACAGATATTCTAGGCGCAAATACATTTGGAGTTAGAACCATTATCGTAAAACCTAGAAAAGAAAGCGATGCATGGAAAACAAGAATTAATCGTTTCTTTGAAAAAGGAATCTTTGTAGTCACACAAGGGGCGTCCTATCATAAGAAATGGGAGGAGGAGTAATCATGGAACAGCATGTATGTATTGGATGTGGAGCAATAATCCAAACGGAAGATCCAAAAGGAACGGGGTACACACCGCAAAGTGCATTAAATAAAATGCTAGAAAGTGAAGGCCCTCTTTATTGCCAACGTTGCTTTAGACTCCGTAATTATAATGAGTTACAACCAGCATCTCTAACAGACGATGATTTCTTAAAGATGTTAAGTAGTATCGCCGATGAAGATGCGCTTGTTGTTTTTGTCGTTGATTTATTCGATTTATACGGAAGCATGATTTCTGGCTTAAAACGTTTTGTAGGCGATAACCCGATTTTATTCGTAGCCAATAAAGTGGATTTATATCCAAAATCCGTGAACCGTAATCGTCTTAAAGCTTGGATTGAACGTCATGCAAAAGAGTACGGTATTAAACCAGTCGATACGCTACTTGTGAGCGGTCATAAACGGATTCAAATTGACGAGTTACTTGAGAAGATTAACGAGTACCGTAAAGGCAAAGATGCATATGTCGTAGGTGTAACGAATGTAGGAAAATCAACGCTCATTAATAAGTTGATTCAAAGTATTGGTGAAACAGGCGAAGTGATTACAACTTCTCAATATCCGGGAACGACTCTTGGCCAAATTGATATTCCATTTGATGAACATTCTTCATTAGTGGATACACCAGGGATTATTCACCGTCACCAAATTACGCACTACTTAGCGGAAAAAGAAATGAAAAAAGTCTTACCGCAAAAAGAGTTACAACCAAAGACATTCCAATTAAATAGCGAGCAAACGATTTTTATCGGTGGTTTGATTCGTGTCGATTACGAACAAGGAGAACGTAATTCATTTACCTTCTATACACCGCAAACAATCGACTTGCATCGCACGAAGTTGGAGAAGGCGACGGAGTTTTATGCAAAACATGCAGGAACACTTCTAACGCCACCAACAGGAGACAATATGAAGTTGTATCCAAAATTAGTGAAGAAGACATTTACCATTAAAGAAAAAACGGACTTAGTGATTGCAGGACTTGGTTGGGTAACGATTCAAAAACCAGGTACGGTATCGGTATGGAGTCCAAAAGAAGTTGATGTCATTCAACGTCAATCGATTATTTAAAGAAAGGAGAGCTTTCATGGAATTAAAAGGGAAAGAAAGACAGTTCTTCAAAAAAGAAGCACACTCGTTGAAGCCAATCTTCCAAATTGGGAAAGGCGGACTCAGCGAAGAGATGATTCATCAAATTCAAAACGCTGTTGAAAAACGCGAATTGATTAAAGTAACTTTATTGCAAAATACATTAGAGGAGCCCCAAGAAGCTGCCGAAACGATTGCTGAAGCAACGGGTAGTACAATCATTCAAGTGATTGGGCATACGATTGTGTTATATAAAGAAGCCAGAAATCCAAAACATAGAGATATTTCAGTACGATTTGCAGAATTCAAAAAAAGAGGTCGATAGACGATGGTTGCTGAACTCAATATTTTTTCTAAGACATTAAACAAAACCGAAAAATTCGGTGAAGACTTACCACAAGAACGTGTAGGGCTTATCGGTGGTAGTTTTAATCCGCCCCATATTGCGCATTTAATTATGGCTGAACAAGCGCGTGTGCAATTAGGCTTAGACAAGGTTTACTTTTTACCAAGTCATATTCCGCCACATGTGGATGAGAAAAAGACGATTGATGCGAATATCCGTGTAGAGATGACACGTCTGGCGATTCAAGATAATATTTATTTTGATATCGAGACGATTGAACTCGAACGTCAGGAGAAGAGTTATACGTATGATACGATTCAACTGTTAAAGAAACAGAATCCGAATACGGAATATTACTTTATCATTGGTGGAGACATGGTGGATTACTTACCAACATGGCACCGTGTGGATGAATTGGTTCATGAGGTTCAATTTGTCGGCGTTGAACGTCCAGGATACGAAAAAGAAACGCCATATCCAGTGTTATGGATTACCGCACCGAAGATGGATATTAGTTCGACTCAAATTCGAAAAAATGTTCTGTTTCAACAAAGCATTAAATATTTAGTTCCGGAATTAGTAGAAGCTTATATTGCGGAAAAGGGGCTGTATTTAGAATGAGCGAAGTGAGAAGCTTTGAACCTTATACAACGATGACTAGGGAAGAGTTATTGTCGCATGTCCAATCAAATATGAGTGACAAGAGATATCAACACTGCCTACGTGTCGAACGAAAAATATTAGAATTAGCAAAGCTGTATGCACTCGATGAAAAGGCGGCTTCCTTTGTGGGGTTAGCGCATGATTATGCCAAAGAAATCCCAGTGGAAGAGCAGCAAGCACTTGCCAAAGAAATCGGACTTCCTGAAATGTATCACCATGAAGGTTCTGAAATTCTACATGGACCAATTGGAGCCTATTTGATTTCAAATCTATGCGGAGTCAAAGACGAAGCGTTGTTAGATGCCATTCGTGAGCATACGATTGGAGGACTTCAAATGAGTCTTCTTTCGAAGTGTCTCTTTGTGGCAGATGCAATTGAAGACGGAAGAGATTATCCAGGTGTGGATACTGCTCGTGAGATTGCAGCGAAAAATATCGATGATGCGGTCTTTTATTTATTGAAGCATACATTGGAATTTTTATTGGAAAAAGAAGTCTCTATTTTTCCAAAAACAATAGAAGTTTATAATCATTATTTGAAACAAAGAAAAGGAGAATAGAATGGAACATACAAGTAAAAAATTATTACAAGTTGTTTTAGATGCTTGTGAAGACAAGTTAGCACAAGAAGTAGTTGCACTAGATGTAGCAAGCCTTACACCAGTTGCAGAGTACTTTGTGATTACACACGGTAAAAACGAAAAGCAAGTACAAGCGATTGTCGATGCGGTTGAAGAAGCGGTTGAAAAAGAAGGCTTCGAAGTAAGAAGTATCGAAGGTAAAGATGGTGGCAAATGGATTTTAATGGACTTAAACGATGTGATTGTCCATGTATTCTATTATGCGGATCGCGAATTCTATAATTTAGAAAAATTATGGAGCGATGCACCAATCGTGAATATTGTGAGTGAAAACTAATGAACTATCAAAAATTTGCTCATGTATATGACCAAGTGATGGATCAAGAACTCTACGAAGAATGGACGGACTATGCAGTTCGTTCTTTTTCGCATAGTGCCAAAAGACCTGTTCGTAAAGTGATGGAACTTGCTTGTGGGACTGGTGAAGTATCCATGCGACTTGACGATAAAGGATACGAAGTAATTGGCGTTGATTTATCTAAGAATATGTTAGAGATTGCCGAGAAGAAAGCACAAGGGAGAAGTATCGAGTGGCTTCAAGCGGATATGCGCGTGTTGGAAGATGTACCAACCACTGACGCAGTGACACTCTTTTCAGATTCTCTTTGCTATTTAACGGACTTTGAAGATGTCGTTTCGGTTTTTGAAGCGGTGTACGACCATTTAGAAGAGGGTGGAATTTTCCTCTTCGATGTGCATTCACTCTATCAAATGCAAGAAGTCTTTCCAGGATATCAATATCATTTCGTAGAAGACGATTTTGCATTTCTATGGCAAAGCTATGAATTAGATGAGCCAGGCAGTGTCGAACATGTCATTGATATGTATATTAAACAAGAAGACGGCAACCTGTACGAGCATTTCCAAGAAGTGCATGAGGAACAAACTTTCCCAATTGAAATGTACGAATCGGCACTGGAAATGGTTGGTTTTACCGATATCAAAGTGAAGGCTAACTTCGGGCAAAGCGAAGTTCAAGAAACGAGTCCGCGATGGTTCTTCCAAGCGGTGAAATGAGGTTCGTGTATGAAGGTATGTGGAGTAATCGCAGAATTTAATCCATTTCATCAAGGCCATGCCTATCTTTTAGAACAAGCACGAAAACAAACAGATGCTGATGTAATGGTTGTGGTGATGAGTGGAAACTGGGTACAACGAGGCGAACCTGCTATCGAACAAAAATGGAGCCGCGCAAAAGCTGCGCTTCATGATGGGGCTG
>CALALK010000289.1 GCA_937923125.1 uncultured Carnobacterium sp. | reverse complement strand
TCTGCAAATGGTTCTAAGTAACTAATTAACGCTTCTCGGTATTTAATACGGTCAGCTGTTTTACCTAGTGAGTTAATCACTAAGCGCATATTTGATAATCCTAGCTCTTTTAATAAATCCCAAGCCATCGCGATCGTTTCTACGTCTGTAGCAGGATTTGTTGAACCAAACACCTCAACCCCTAATTGATGGAATTGACGAAGACGTCCTGATTGTGGACGCTCATAACGGAACATTGGAGCCATATAATACACTTTATAAGGTTTCTTATGTTCTGGTCCGAATAATTTATTTTCTACATAGGCACGAACAATCGCTGCAGTTCCTTCTGGACGAAGTGTAATGTGACGATCTCCTTTATCGTAGAAATCATACATCTCTTTTGAAACGATATCACTCGTATCCCCAACACCACGGCTAAATAAATCGTAGCTTTCAAACATTGGTGTACGCATTTCTTCAAATTGATAATCGCCTAAAATGATGCGTGCTGTTTCTTCGATATAGTGCCAAATTTTAAGTTCTTCTGGTAATAAATCGGCTGTTCCTTTTGGTTTTTGAATCATATGAATCATCCTTTCTTTCGATAAAAATAAAAAAATCCCAACTTCAATAGAAGTCAGGACGAAATTTTCGTGGTACCACCTTAGTTCGGAAAGAGCTCTTTCCCTCTTAATGATAACGGAATTACCGGAATAACTTTGCATTATTCTCCTCAAGAGTGTCTTTCCTTGTACGGTTAGAAGCTTTCAGCCACGGCTTCTATCTCTTTAGTGTACGTTTTATGTCTCTGTCTAAGGATTTATATTGTTGGTATAAAGAATACTAGAGGAATGCGTATTTGTCAAGAAAATCTAATTATTTTTTAATCTCAAAACTACTAAAAATGAAAAAGCAAAATGTAACATATATGTTACATTTTGACTTTTTACGGTTTATTGAATTAATTTGTCAATGGCCTTAATGACGCCATTATTTTCATTGGTATCTGTGACGATATCCGCAATAGCTTTCACATCTTTGCTGGCATTTCCCATTGCAATAGCCAGTCCTGCGTATTCTAACATTTCGATGTCATTTGCCGCGTCTCCAATAGCGGCTATTTCACAAGGCTCGATGTTTAATTCTGCAGCTAATTTTTCTAATCCAAATGCTTTATTCACGCCATTTTTAAGAACTTCCACTAAATACTTTTGACTACGAACCACATAAAATTCGTCTCTCCACTCTTTTGGAATAATTGTTTCAAACTCATTGAGTTGTTCTTCATCACCAAGTAATAAAAGCTTATAAAAATCAGTGGATAACGACTCTTCTTTTGTAATTCGCTTTATTGATCCGTTGACAATTTTCACGTCAAACTCCATCCATTCGGTTGGCTCTTCGTCAAACGCATAGTAGTAATCAACACCAGCGCCCATCACACTAACACCGTGTTTTTTCCCAAATTCAATCCACTTTTGAATTGCGTTTGAATCGAGAAAGGCATCCATTAAACGTTTACCAGTCTGGCTCTCATAAATATTAGCACCATTTTGGCTAATAATATAATGGTTTTCTTCTAAATAACCTAAGTCTTTTAAATACGGACGAATTCCAGTTTCGGGTCTTCCAGTACATAGGACTAACAAAGTGTCAGTTCCTTTAGTATGGAATTCTTTGAAATAATGTTTTGTTTCTTCTAATAATTCTTTTTTACTGTTTAATAAGGTGCCGTCCATGTCGATAGCTACTAGCTTAATCATAAAAATCCTCCTAGTTCTAAGTCGCTAATAACCATTCTACCAAATTAACAATTATTTAACCATTCAAAAATGACATCGTTTGTATCAAATGTTGCTCCATTTTGACAGTGTAGTTCACTAAAATAGCTATTTTTATCAAATACAACTAATCTCTTTTCATTTTCATTTAGTGAGTTGTAGTATTCGATTCCTAGCGACGAATCATAATAGTTATCGTTTTTAGCAACACAAAGCAGTACAGGATTATTCACTACTAGTTCTTCAAATTCACGACAATAACGAATAAGCTCATTTAAAGAGCTCTTGCCAAAGACCCATTTCGCATTTTCAATTTGCCAATTTAAGAACGGAACTTTCTGGATATAGAAAGAAATAATCTTCTCAATCATTCTTGGAAATTCTGTTTTGAGGTAACGATGCAGGAACTTTGGAATATTTGTTTTAAAGGAATCAAGTAAGGATGGGAAATAATTAAACAATACCACTTTATCTAATACATGAGGATTTAAATTAGAAGCACGAGCCATAAGTAATCCTCCTAAAGATAAGCCAATCCCAATTTTAGGAGATACAATTTCATCCTCATAGGCATCCACTACACGAGAGACAACCTCATCCCAATTAGGAATAAAAGCCTTATGTTGATAGCGAATAACATGCGATTGCCCTGGTCCTTCGAAAAGGATACAATTATATCCTTCATCTAAAGCTGCTTTCACATTAGTAAAATAAAGTTCTTCCAACAATCCATCAAAACCACTACAAATTATCAATGTTCCTTTACACAATTTCGACGTTCTAAAAGACACAGAGCGCAGTGTTATATCCTTAAATTGTATATCTTTTGTTTGATAAGAGATCTTTAAAAGAAAAAGAGGACACAAAAAGTGCGGTCGAAAATGTGTTTAAATTTTGATGCTGCGTTGCCTCTTGCAATAACACAAAATCAGCTTGTTTAGACAATCTCGCTAAATCTTCTTGCCAACCCTTATCTTGCCCTTTATGCACATTCCAATTGACTAAACGAAAATGTGAAGACATTAATTTAGGCATTAAACCATTAACCTTGTCACATTGCATATTTAGCTTGTTTTCAAAAGGAATATAACTCACTTTTTGTGACGTATTTAATTGGATAAATGTACGTTCAAAAATTGTTAAATTCGCAAAAAAATAGCCGCCACCTAAAATCAGCAATAGTAATCCAACAGCTAAAAATCGATAAATTCGTTTCATCTAAATCCCCTTTCAATGCTCGAATAATAACAGCCTATTCAAGCAATGCAACTTTCTCTTTTTAAATACATCAACTCCTAACTATAACAAGGTAAATTTGAGCCGTCTCTTTGATTTGAATCATACTTTTCTAAAAAAGGCTTTGCATTTTTTTGCTATTGTCATAGTATTTCACTCAACTTTTAACTCTACCTCATCAATAAGGAGATTCATTATGTCTTTTGGAGATAAAAAATTAAGTGAAATCGCTGTAAGCGTACCCGGCTCAACTTCTCTACTTCGTGAATATGATTTGGATTTCTGCTGTGGTGGTTCCGATACACTTGCAAACGCAGCGGCAGAAAAAGGATTAAATTTAGCAGAAATTGAAACGCGCTTAACCGAGCTTCAAAACAGCAAAGCAGAAAACCCGGAAGAATATTGGGTTAATGCAACTTATCCTGAAATTATCGATCATATCTTAGTTCGCTACCATCAACGCCACCGCGAACAGCTTCAAGAATTAATCGTCTTAGCGGATCGTGTAGAAAGTGTTCATGGCGATCGTGAAGATTGCCCAATAGGTGTGGCGGCTGAATTACGCAATGTCTATGAGGATTTAAGCAACCATATGATGAAAGAAGAGCACGTGCTTTTCCCTATGATCAAAGCGGGAAATTATATGATGGCACAAATGCCAATTCGTATGATGGAAATGGAACACGCAGAACATGGCGAACATTTAGATGTATTGAAATCATTAACAAACAATATGACGCCTCCGGCTGATGCTTGCAATACATGGCGTGCGCTTTACAGCGGCATCCAAGAATTTGCAGATGATTTAATGATGCATATTCACCGTGAAAACAATATTTTATTCCCACGTGTTATTGCAGAAAATCATTAAGAGCAAATCATATAAAGAAAAAGGGCGAAATCATTCGCCCTTTAAATTAGCTTAAAACTGACCGCACTTTATTTCTCTTCACTGCCTTTATATAAACGATTTTTATACAAATAGCTGCCAAGTAAGGCATGTGCCAACGCTTCTTTTTTCATTTCTTCCGGCACGTCTTTTTCAGTTAATGTGTCTTTTTCTTTATCATACACATAGCCTTTTGCTTTGCTATTTGGTGTTTGAATAACGACATCATGATTGCCTTTCATTAAGGCTTGAGTTTGATCAAACTGCATAAAGGCACGATTCGGATTCACATCTTGCGTTAAATCAAAGCCAATCATCGGATAATTACCGCTTACCCCCGCAATAGAAAGTAAGGTTGTTGGCATATCAATTTGACTCACTAAACGACTGTCTCGGCGTGGCTCAACATGATCACCTAAAATTAACGCAGGAATATGGAAATGCTTAATTGGCACCAAGCTTGCCCCAGCTGCACGAGAATCATGGTCGGCAATCACCAAGAACACGGTATCTTTCCAATAATTAGATTGTTTCGCTAACTTGAAGAAATGACCAATAGCATAATCCGCGTATTTCGCACTGTTATTACG
>CALALK010000288.1 GCA_937923125.1 uncultured Carnobacterium sp. | reverse complement strand
TAAATAAGTTTTAACGTTTACTAAATTGTGATGCTTTACGAGCTTTTTTCAAGCCTGGTTTTTTACGTTCTTTCATACGTGGGTCACGTGTTAATAAGCCAGCAGCTTTTAACACTCCACGGAAGTCAGGGTCAACTGTTAATAATGCACGAGCGATTCCGTGACGGATAGCTCCTGATTGACCTGTGAATCCACCACCGTTAACGTTAACTAAAACGTCGTATGAACCTAATGTTTCAGTTAAGTTTAAAGGTTGTTTGATTACTTCGTGTAAGTAAGCAAATGGGATGTATTCTTCGATTGATTTTTTGTTAATTGTAATGTTTCCTGTCCCTGGTACTAAGATAACACGGGCAGTTGAGTTTTTACGGCGTCCAGTGCCGCGGTATTGTGCTTGAGCCAATGCTTTTTCCTCCTTAGATTAGTGATTGGATGTCTACTGCTACTGGTTGTTGTGCAGCATGTGGATGTTCAGCTCCACCGTAAACATGTAATTTAGTAAATTGACGACGACCTAATGAGTTCTTAGGTAACATGCCTTTGATTGATAATTCAACTAATTTACGAGAGTTGTTAGCACGTAATTCACCAGCTGTACGAGCTGTCAATCCACCAGGGTGGTTTGAGTGGTGATAGTAAACTTTATCAGTTGCTTTTTTACCTGTTAAGGCAACTTTGTCAGCGTTGATGATGATTACGAAATCACCTGTATCAACGTTAGGTGTAAATGTTGGTTTGTTTTTTCCACGTAAAATGCTTGCTGCAACAGCTGAAAGACGTCCTAATGGCACATCAGTAGCGTCGATAACAACCCAGTTACGTTCTGTAGTGCTAGCTTTTGCCATGTATGTTGTACGCACGATTGTTTCCTCCAATTTCTTTCTTGGTATTCTTCACATTGAGTTTAACGGGGCTCAAATGTGGATCTATTATCTAGAAAATAAAATTATTTTGCTAATGCTTCTTTAGCTTTGTCTGCTAATACTGTGAAAGCAGCTGCATCGTTAACTGCTAAGTCAGCTAACATTTTGCGGTTCATTTCGATACCAGCTAATTTTAAGCCGTGCATTAATTTGCTGTAGCTTAATCCGTTTAAACGAGCTGCCGCATTGATACGTGCGATCCATAATTTACGGAAGTCACGTTTCTTTTGACGACGGTCACGGTAAGCATACATATATGATTTCATGACTGCTTGTTTAGCTGTTTTAAATAATTTTGATTTCGCTCCGTAGTAACCTTTTGCTAATTTTAAAACGCGGTTACGACGACGACGAGTAACTGTTCCACCTTTAACACGTGGCATAATTAATTCCTCCTTGGTCTATCAGTCTCTTGCGACTGGTTGAAAATGTAATAGTTTGCGTGCTGAATTAACGCATTTGACTTAATTGTTGTTTAATACGTTTGATGTCAGTAGCGTGAACCATTGTTTGTTTACGCAAGTGACGACGTTGTTTTTTAGTTTTGCCATGGAAACGGTGGCTTGTGAAGGCTTGAGAACGTTTTAATCCTCCACCACCTGTACGTTTGAAACGTTTAGCTGAACCACGGTGTGTTTTTTGTTTTGGCATGAGACTTTCCTCCTGTTACTTTTTTACTTATCATTCTTAGGTGCTAACATCAAGAACATGCTTCGTCCGTCCATTTTAGCCTTTTGTTCAACTGTCGCGATTTCAGAAACTTGTTCTGCTAAACGCTCGAGAACTTTTTGACCAATCTCTTTATGAGTAATGGCACGACCTTTGAATCGAATGCTTGCTTTGACTTTATCGCCTTTTTCAAGGAACTTGATCGCCGCTTTTAACTTCGTATTAAAGTCGTTCTCATCAATTGTAGGGCTTAGACGCACTTCTTTGATATTGATGACTTTTTGGTTTTTGCGAGCTTCTCGTTCTTTTTTCTGTTGTTCAAAGCGATACTTACCATAATCCATGATTCTGGCAACTGGCGGTTTTGCGTTTGGCGAAACTAATACTAGATCAAGTCCAGCTTGTTCTGCTAAACGTAAAGCATCGTTTTTCGTTTGAACACCAATTTGTTCACCGTTATTGTCAATAACACGTAACTCACGAGCGCGAATTCCATCATTGACCATCATATCTTTTGCTATGATATTCACCTCCAAGAATTTTTGAGAGAAAAAAAGCAAAAAAGCAACGAAAGTATTAGAATACTCCCGCTGCCAATGTCTTTTTAAAACTTGAACATTTCCTATCAGCCCAAGGACCCTTGTCAACTTAGGCGAGAAGCGGGATGCTTCTGCTTGTTTTCTCAACTCCAATAGTCTACCAAATAATAGAGAATCTGTCAACACATATCCCTTTACAGGTCACTATTAATTTTTCCTTTTAGTAGAATACAGTATTCCCTCAAATTCGTCAACAAATCTACTCTATTTTGAGGGAAATTGATTCCCGTATTATTTCTATTTCGAATATTCCTCAAACCAGTCTGTAATAGCTTTTAGACGTGCTTGACGAAGGTTTGGTAATCCTTGGCGAGATAATCCATGACTAGACTGAGGGAAGAGAATCATTTTTGTTGGCACATTGTTTTTACGCATGGCCATATACATTTGCTCCCCTTGTTCTTGTGGGCAACGTAAGTCACTTTGTCCGTGTAAGACCAGTAATGGCGTCTTCGCGTTTTTCGCATGAGCTACTGGTGACATTTCCCATAAGCGTTGTGGGTTATTGATATCATCCAGCAATTGTTTTTCTACGAAGAATGGTCCGATATCGCTTGTGCCGTAGAAGCTAATCCAGTTGCTGATAGAGCGTTGTGTAACGGCAGCACGGAAGCGGTCGGTATGCGTTACAATCCAGTTTGTCATGAATCCGCCGTAGCTTCCTCCTGCAACGTATAATTGGTCCGCGTCGACTTCAGGGTGTGTTTCTAAAATATAGTCTACCCCCATCATTAAGTCGTCAAAATCATGGTTCCCATAGTCGCCAAGAATACTCTTCACGAAGTCTTGTCCGTAAGTGTTACTTCCGCGAGGGTTAATCATAATCACGCCGTAGCCTTTTGCAGCGAGTGCTTGCATTTCATGGAAGAAGCTTTCGCCGTAAGCCACTTGTGGTCCACCGTGGACATACAGAATTGCCGCATGCTTGTCTGCTTTTTCTACTGGTGGCATATACCATCCGTGGATATCCCAGTTGTCGTATCCTTTATAAGTGAAGCGTTCAGGCGTTGTAACGATGTGCTCAGCTAAGTACGCTTCGTTTGGATTGTAAAGGTCAGTGATGGCACCTGTTGTTAAGTTTAAGCGCGCTAATACGCTTGGTACAGTTGTGGTTGAGTACGTGATGAGTAGCTCGTCTTCAGAGATGATTGTCGCTCCTGTTAGGTGTAAGAGTTCATCGAAGATTTTTTCCACTCGTCCGTCTACATACAAACGGTAAAGAACGGTTTTGCCCTCAACGCTCGCGCAGGCTAAGAAGCTTTCTTCGTCAAACCATTGTGGCGCAACTCCTGTCACGGCTTGTTGGAAATCCGCCACGAGCCAGTCGCCCCATTCCACATCGAGATCTGCGGTTAAGTTCAAAAGTTGCCCTTCTGCAGTTGGAGTGCTATCGAAGTTCACAATTAAGTCTGCTTGCGTCACGAATCCGTGCTCTCCTGAACTATATTGTAAGACTGCTCCGTCTTTTGCATCTAGGACATAACGATAAGATTCGTCTGTTCCAGCTTCAAGAATCGGATGAATGTCGCCTGTAGTCACATCCACGTAGCATGCTTCTGCACTGTCTAATGTCCAGCGAACGTTTGATAAATCGCGGTCCACTACAAGTGTTGTTCCATGATGCAATACATCGCGGAGACCGATGGATTCTTTGGATTCGAACAGTGTTGAACTTTCTTTTGTAGCAACATCCACTTTTTTGATTTGAGTGACTTCGTCGTTTGGTAAGAATGTTCCACCGTCAAAACGATACGTTGTTTTTTCCACAACGATTGGTTGAGGGAATTCTTCTTTCTTCTCTTCTTCCTCTGGTTTTGTAGTTTGGAAGACAATCGACTCACTATCTTTTGCCCAAACATAGCTAGACACGCCTTTTTTCTCTTCTGTTAAGGCGATGGCTTTCCCACCATGGACCGATTGGATTTTTAGTTGTGGAGTCTTTTCTTCCCCTGCATTGCTGATGAAGCTAATCCATTTTCCATCTGGAGAGACTTTCAGCGATGAATTCACTGTCCCTTCGTCTCCATACGCCACGTTGCCGTCAGCTGTGTACTTATAGATGGCTGTCTCGTACGTATTTTTCTTTTCATTCATTTTTGTTTCTGTAAAAAAGAAAGCATCTCCTGCCACAACAGGTTGCCCTACATTTTTCAACTCGAATAAATCTTTTTGTTCGATTTTCTTCATTCAAATCACTCCTTTTCAGTGTGTACCTTTCTAGTCTACTCTCATAATGAAAGTTTTGCAACGCCAAAAAAGCGTGACACTAGGAATTCTAGTCTCACGCTTT
>CALALK010000287.1 GCA_937923125.1 uncultured Carnobacterium sp. | reverse complement strand
TATAAGGGATGACGGCTTGACAGCTATTCCATACGCCTTTGATATTCACATCGATATGGAAGTCGCGCATTTCATCGCTCATTTCTTCAAATGGAGCTAAGCGACAAACCCCAGCGTTACAACAAGCCACATTCACTTCCCCGAAGGCGTCTTTTGCCTTCTTGGCTGCTTCTTTCATATGGTCTTTATTGGAGACGTCTCCGACATAAGTGACGATTTGGGCGCCGTAGGTTTCTCTTAATTCTTTGGCCGTTTCTTCGACTTCTGGTAATAAGTCGACAAGGCACATCTTAGCGCCGTATTTGGCATAGACCGTTGCGATTCCCTTTCCGAGTCCAACGGCTGCTCCAGTGATAAGGGCTACTTTCCCTTCTAATTTTTTCATGGTGTTCTCTCCTTTAATATTCTTTTTCTCCATCAGGGGTTTCAATTGTTACTTTGACATGTTTCCAACGAATGAGGACCATCCATAACCAGATGCACACGCCGACTCCCATATACACGGCAAATGAAATCCAAGAACCGATTCCTTGTCCAAGTGTACAGAAGAATGCGATGGCAAGCATGATCACCATGGCCATAATCCGTAAGACATTTCCACCTTTAACCGTATTTTTATTATTTGCATACCACTCAGGATGCTTGCTGCGGATACGGACTGCGGAAATCATAGTTAAGGCGTACGCGCAGGCACAACCGAACGACATCAAGTTGAAGAAGTCATTCATGAAGGTCGTCGCATTTTGCAACAAGATAAAGATTAAGCT
Source organism: uncultured Carnobacterium sp. (assembly GCA_937923125.1). Taxonomy (GTDB): domain Bacteria; phylum Bacillota; class Bacilli; order Lactobacillales; family Aerococcaceae; genus Granulicatella. The sequence continues at coordinate 2,371 of CALALK010000287.1, read as the reverse complement.
AATCACGAGTAGGAAGATATTCGGTAAAATTGGTTGTTGGTGACGGTTAAGTTTCATAAAGGCTTGTGGAAGGAAGTTGTTCTTTCCCATTGAGTACAACATCCGTACTGTTGACATCCAGAATCCTAAGATGGATGCGAGCATTCCAAGTAAAATCGAAATGCAACCGTAGATGAGTGGCCATACTTTCCATCCTAAGATTTTCTCCATGGCAATAATCGACATAAAGCCGTTTGACGCATCATTGGCTAGAAGATTATCGAAGGTATCTAACCCTGCCACGCAGAAGAAGAAAAACGTATAGATGATTCCACAAGTAAGAACAGAACCACAGATGGCTTTCTTCGTATTCGAGATTGGGAAGTCCCCTTCTTCCACCATTTGCGGAACGGTCTCAAAACCGAAGTACGGTGTAATAAGAAGCGCCATCCCGATAATCCAGCCCGGAATAATAAAGGTACTATCCACATTTGATTGGAATAGATTTGAAAAATTACTAATGTTCCAATGTCCGGACGTGAGTAAGAGGATGCCTGTAATAATCGTTGTTGTAATATTGGCGAACAAGAAGAACGCCTGTGCTTTAACGAGCATCTGAACGTCCTGCAAGCTCAACACGAATACAAACAATAAAATCACGATGGCAATCATCATGATATTGTTAAAGCTGAGGGCAAGCCCAAATGTTCGGCTAATAAAGGTGGCGATGGCCATTACTACAGCCGGTGGAACGGATATCCAGGCGGCCATAATTAACCACGAAGCTAAGAATCCAGCGTGCTTATTAATGCCGACCGTGTTGTAGATGAGTTCCCCACCAGCCGTTTTGAACAGTGGTGAAATTTCACTATAAACAAGCGCGATTGGGAGAATGGCCAGTGTCATCAGTGCAAAAGCTAAAAATGTACCTGGCCCACAATAATTATAAAAAACTGAATCCCAATAACTGACAAATGTGAAAATTGATCCTGTTGCGACAGTGTAAACAAATACGATTTTTAAACTTTTCTGTAATCCATTACTATTTTCTTTGGTTGACACGTAAATCCCTTCTTTATATTTTTATACAATTGGTAACGGCGCCTGTTACTGTTTGCACTTTAAGTGTACTCCTTTGCTCAATAGTTATCAAGGCGAAAATCAGTTATTTAACGTTTTCTTCTGGAAATATTCGTATTATGTGATTTTTTACACATTTTTATCTTGATTATCTGAATTTAAACTTTTTGTTGTTTTGTATTGCAATTGTAAAACTTTTGATATACAATTGTGTAAACAAAATATTAGGAGGTGTCACTATGGCAAAAACAGCAAACATTAACTTACGAATTGAACCTAGCACTAAAGCAAAAGCTGAAGCGCTGTTTTCAAGTTTTGGTATCACTGTTACAGATGCAATTAATATCTTCTTGAACACTTCTATCATGGAGGGAGGCTTCCCTTTTCAAATTAAACAACCTCGATATAATCACCAAACTGAAGTGGCTATGCAGGAAGCACGCGATATTATAGCCGGCAAGATTCAATCTAAAAGTTACAGTACTGTAGAAGAATTATTTAAAGACTTGGATGGCGAATAATATGTATAAACTCATAACAACCACCCAATTTAAAAAAGATCTTAAACGTATTAAAAAACGTGGACTAAATCTCCAAAAGCTACAAGAAGTACTAACGCAGCTTATTAATAATCAATCTTTAGATCCTAAACATAGAGACCATGCTTTAACAGGAAATTACATTGGATTCAGAGAATGTCATATCGAACCAGACTGGCTCTTAATATACGCAGTTGATAAAGGTCAACTCGTCTTAGTAGCCTCTCGAACCGGATCCCATTCAGATTTATTTTAAGTCACTCCTCGGAGTGGCTTTTTTTGCACAAAAAAATCGCCTTCCAGAAGGCGTGCCTTCCGTCCAGCGATCGTTTTTGTTATTTAATTATTCTTGCCCTTTAACTTCTGGCGTTGCGACATCTTCACCAAACCACTTCTGGCTGATTTGTTGGAAGATGCCCTCTTGATAGAGTTCCTTGAAGGCTTGGTTCAATGCTTCAAGTAGCTTCTTATCAGCAGGTCTCACCCCTACCGCGAAGGATTCACTCTCGAATCCTGAAGGAATGGTGTCGTACTCGTCGGCAATCCCTTCTGTTGTGAGGTAGTAGTCCGCGTAGACACGGTCGATGAGTAAGGCGTCGATACGGTCATTCTTCAAGTCGATAATGGCCTCGTTCACGCTTTGATATTGGTCGGCGTCCCCGCCTTTGACACGGTTCTTCAACACTTCTGGATGTTCTTCAAAATCCAACATCCCTGAAGATCCGTTTTGTGCGCCAAGGACTTTCCCAGTCATATCTTCTACCGAGTGAATG
>CALALK010000286.1 GCA_937923125.1 uncultured Carnobacterium sp. | reverse complement strand
TACGAGTCCAAGTTGACGCTATTTTATGTTATTCCAATAGTACTTCTATTTGTAATAATGACCGTCATTTACGCATGGTATTATCTTCCAGAAAATCAAGGAAAAATTTGGAAAATCAATCGATGGAAAACGTATGAGGTGAATAGTAAGAAGAAAGCACTCCTATTCAATATTGCTAAAGTCCTGGGTTTTATTCTATTGGTCATTGCCGTGATTACAGACTACATACAAATGATTTTCGGCTTTTTCTCTGGCGCTTTAATGGCCTTCGCTTTCCCAGCCGTTTTAGTAGATGCCATTTACGCTTCAATCTATATCAAAGACCATCCTGATTACGAAGAGTTGTGATTACACAAATGCAAAAAAACAGAGCCAGCAGCTATTTCTAGTTGCTGGCTCTTTCATTTTATTTTACAGTTGCTAACTTCACTTTAGGAACAAGGAAGTATAGTGGAATGACATTCAAGATAAATACTCCAATGAAGAGTGCTACATCTTTGACATCAATACTCGTCGAAGTAGTTAAAGAATTCACGATATTGGTGTAATAGTATCCTGGGAAAATCATTTGAGCTTTTCCAATAAACTCCATGAATCCTCCTTCGGCACCAAGAGAAGCAAATGGAATAATCGTCATAGAAGCTAAAATAATTACTGGAAAGCTGACCGTATCAATAATTTTCTCATCGAGTCTAACTCCAATCACAAAACCAATAATACTAAAATAAATTCCCATAATGGTTAATAAGAAAAATTGAACGACTAATTGACTATTTAGCGGAAAACTAAAGAAGAGAACCCCAACAGCTAATACTACGATAAAAATTAAAGTATTTAGCACCAATTGTACGAGAGTTTGATCAAGTAAATAGTTTTTCACTGTATATTTAGAAAACTTCGATTCGAATGAGTAAAAATCGATATTTGACGAAATTCGTTTACTAAAGGTAGCCAGACTATTCCCGATAATCCCAATAAAAACGGCAATCCCGAGCATTAAATTTGGTGTGATTCCCTGTTGGATATTGTATAGAAATACATACCATGCAACTGGAATAAAAATTGTAAATAATAAAAATCTTTTATTATCAAGGACTTGTTTTAATTGAATGAGTTTCATAATCATTATCCCTCCATTTTCACTTGTTCTCTATAGAACTGTTCGATTGTTTGGCCCTTACGATGAATCTCTTCTACACTTTCCTGTGCAGCAATACGGCCATCTTTTAAAATCAGTACTTTCGTAAAAAAATGATCAATTTGGTTAAAGTCGTGAGTAACGACCACCGACGTAAACTTTTGCTCTTCTAAAAGATGCCAGAAATTATCAACAGACTCTAAATCCATTCCGGTAGTTGGTTCATCAAGAAAGATTAGTCGCGGTTCATTTAAAATCGTTAATAATAATGAGAGACGTCTCTTTTGTCCGCCGGAAAGCCCCAACACATATTGATTCTTAAAATCCTCTAATTCCACCATTTTCAGTAATGCATCGATATCGATATCTTCTAATTGATTCATATAGCACTTGAGCAATACTAAATCTCCCACTTTCAAATCATCAATCAAAATATCTCCTTGTGGCATCATGCCAATTTCTGTTTGAAAATCAAGGGTTGTTTCGATACGCCCTGCATTTGCTTGCAGTTGACCTGCAATAATCTTTAGTAGTGTACTTTTTCCTGCCCCATTATTCCCAAGTAAGGCAACCTTATCTCCTTCTTCTACTGTGAAGGAAACACCTTTTAAAACCTCTTTATTCTTAAATGACTTTTTGATTTCTATTACTTTAAACATATAAGCCTCCAGGTGTTTGTTTTATTGATGAATTTAGTTTACTGCACCTGTTCTAGCAAAAAATCAAATTATCAAAAACGGTCAATCAAATGTCGCGAACGGTATTTTTTTATGGTGAAAGCACAAAAAAACTAAATAGCAATCGCTATTTAGTTTAGATTGATGTGTTTTATTGGATAAAAGTAATCGTTTGAGAAAACTGATAGTTTGTACTTTTAGTGCTGATTGAGCACTTTGGATAACGATCCATGATTTGTTGCACATTATAGAGTCCAAGGCCTCGACCTTCGCCTTTTGTGGATACACCGCGTTCGAATAAATGTGTCACATCTACCTTCTCAGCTTCGGTCGCATTTTCAACCACCAAAACCAATGCCATTTCACTCTTAATCAACGCCACAGAGAGTTTTTTCTGTTGGGCTTTTTGGCTTGCTTCAATCGCATTGTCACAGAGAATGGATAAAATCGTTATGAAATCTAAAATTTCTATTTGGAAATCATCTATCGGTTCTTCCACCTCAACACTAATATCAATGCCTTTATTTTGTGCCTCTAACAATTTCGCAGACAATACACTTTTCACTGCATCATTTTTAATATTGCTAAGTCGTGCGATATCAAATTTTTTATCGTAAAATGATTTCCCACTTTCTTTGAGAACATCCTCATAAATACGTTGAATCGCAGGCAAATCTTGATTTTCAATCCCTAGCTTCAAACTCGTTAAAATATTGAGATAGTCATGTCTAAAACTACGAATTTCACTGTAAAGAGATTCCACATGATGACTATAATTCGATAATTCTTTTAACTGACGGTCTTTCTGCGCTACAATTTCTTGTTCGAGTTTTTCTTTCGAAGTTGCATTGACATATAAGAGCATAATGAAAAATAAAATAATATATAGATTATTAAGCTGCCCCCTCCACATATCTGCTTCTGACAATTGATTTCTTAAAACAACAAACACAGAAACTAAGATGATATAGAGTATCATCGATAAATTAATAATTAGTAAAATCGTATTAAAATATTGGCGTTTAAATCCTTCTTTTAAATCTTTAAAGTCAATTTTTAACGAATGAATAATGAGTAGATATGCTGGGAAAATGAGCAATTCAATCAGAATATCATATCCGCTAATCGCCGCTTCATTAAACACGGTAATTCCTAACATCGGAAACACATTATAGCCTAGCATGCGTCCAAATAGACTTTCCACAACGACTGGATACAATCCATAAAACAGATTCATCATCCGACTCTGATTTTTATTCATATAAAAGCAATATGCAATATACATAATAAAAGAACCAAAATAAGCAATCGGTGGCACTACGCTAAAGAGCCCCACAAAGGCTGCGGGTATTATCAAGAACCATTTCCGTTTTATCGGCAATTCACTAATCTGTTTAAAAATCAACATCTGCGCCAATATTTTTAAATAAACATTCGCTACATTTAAAAATAATTCCATAAAATCATCCTAACAATTTAGTGTCTTTACTTTTTCAAGAAGTCCTTTATATTTCATACGGGAAACCAAACAACTATCATTATTTTCGAATAAGGCTACCTTTTCTTCTTTATCGATTTTCACAATATTAGCAGGATTTACCACAAAAGACCGGTGACAACGATATAAGCGTGGATCTGCTTTTTCTATCTCTGCAATACTTGCGTAGAACTCTAATCGTTCATCCTTGGTATGTAAAATCACCTTATGTATCGTTGGAGAAGTCTCAAAATACAAAATATTATTAAATGGTACTTGAACATGAGCCATCGCAGTTTCAAAAGTAAAAGCATCTTCAGAAACAGTTGTTCCTGCTTTTTCAATCGTATATTCGATAGCGGAACATATACGTTCTACAAACTCTTCTTCAGAGAGCGATTTATCAATAAAATCAAGTGCGGCTACCTTGTACTTGAAGGTAATTGGCATAAACTCTGAATGAGTCGTAACAAACACGATTGTCGCATTCGGATCTTTCTTTCGAATTTCTTTTGCGATATCCAGACCTTTCTTTTCTTCCCCTTTAATTTCAATGTCTAAGAAGAATAATTGATGTGAGCCTCTTTCAGTGATTGCTTCCACTAGTTGATGAGGTTTGCCAAAAATCTTCGGAGGTTTACATTGTAATGATTTTTGAGCAATCAGTTCCTGAATCACATTCTCGATACGAGATTGCTGCAACAACTCATCTTCTAATACGAAAATACTTAACATTGACTTTCCTCCTTTAGGATAGATGCCGAATATGACAGATTTCTATCCTTTTATGACATTTTCAAAATGAATACTTTCACTCCATGTACAATAAATTCGATTGGAGGAAAAATATGATTCAATGGATACAATATTATTGGTTACTTCTGGTTCTGAAAAAATATATCAGACAACATAAACTACCTGTAACCATTCATTCTACGTTCCCAGTGATACAACTTCAAACAAACAGGAATTGGTTTTATTTTATCACAAATACTGCTCCTTGTAAGTTGTCAACTACGGTAAATCGAATTCGACGAGAGCACCGTTATGCAAAAATCATTTTGGTGGCTCACTCTATCGATTACCCAGAAATTTTTAAAGCTCATCTAGAACTATTTGGAATTGTGGATACAAAACAACCACTATTTATGGTGATTGATGAATTGAATGAGTATTTAGAGTTTTTATTTCAACCTAAAATTGATTAAATTCTTGAAAAAGGCATGGGGAATCTAAACTCTTTTCTAAAGACTTTTCACTTTTTGGGGTATAAAAAAATTGAGAAACATTGATAAATCAACATTTCTCAACTTTAAAAGCAATAAAAAATGCCCCCTACAGGGCTCGAACCTGTGACCCATAGATTAAGAGTCTACTGCTCTACCAACTGAGCTAAGGAGGCATTTGTACTTAAGGTACTTAATCAGTATACTACCATCCCCATTGTAAATCAAGGGAATTTTCTCGAGAAATTCTCCGTTTAAAACAAAAAATGTCCTCTAAAATTTTCTTTAGAGGACTATTTTTATTCTAACCCTAGACTCACTTTGAGTCCCGCATCAATGATTTTCATAAAGTCACTATCGACGGTCGTAATCTTTTCAAGAATACGCACTTTATCAATCGTCCGTAATTGCTCGAGTAAGACGACAGAGTCGCGTTCGAAACCGAATTGGTCTTTTTTGATTTCAATATGCGTTGGAATATTGGCCTTTGTATGTTTGGCGGTAATCGCTGCTACAATGACCGTTGTACTAAAGTGATTTCCTACATCATTTTGCACGATAAGGACAGGGCGCCTCCCCCCTTGCTCACTTCCGACAACTGGCGATAAGTCCGCAAGACACACATCGCCTCTTACAATCTTATCAATCATTTATATACACCCGTTTCACGCGGTCTGAAATAATGCAAAGCACTTCATAGGCAATCGTCTCTGAGCGCTTCGCTAATTCAATCGCGGTAATTTCTTCGTCTCCATCTTTTCCAAGGAGCGTCACTGTTGTGCCTACTGGAAATTCATGCGGCAAGCGAATCATGCACTGATCCATGCAGATGCGCCCAACAATCGGACAACGAACGCCGTCCACTAAGACTTCTCCTTTATTGTAGGCACGGATAAATCCATCCGCATAGCCCACTGGAAGTGTCGCTACCCATTGCTCTTCCTCTGCTGTATAGGTTGCACCGTAGCTCACTGTGTCTCCTGCTTCCAGCTTCTTCACTTTCACCATTTCCGTTTCCCAACGAAGCGCTGGCGTTAAGGATGACTCGTCTTTCAGCGCTAAGTCTCCATTGGAAGGATTAATTCCGTAAATTCCAATCCCATATCGAACAATGGCACTATCTCCTGCTCCATGCCAAAGCGCATAAGCGGAGTTCGAGTAATGCACATGTGCTGGTTTGACGCTTAATTCATCGACAAGACGGTGGAACTTCTCGATTTGTTTCGTTAACTGTGTCGTGTCGGCTTCGTCGGCAGTCGCAAAATGCGTGAAAATGCCTTCGAATTCAAATGGACCCGATTGTAGTACGGCTTCAACCGCTGCTAATTCGCACTCGTTCACGACACCGATACGTCCCATTCCAGAGTCCACGGCAATATGCACTTTTAACGGTGTATCGTTTAAATACTGCACGGCTTCTTTCAGCCATGCCACTGAATCGACACTCGCAGTGATTTTATTTTCAGCTAAGAGTGCAGCATCTTCAACGCGGCTAAGTCCTAGAATTAAAATTGGTTGTGTAAATCCAGC
>CALALK010000285.1 GCA_937923125.1 uncultured Carnobacterium sp. | reverse complement strand
TAATCGATTTAAACATTTTAGTATTTCTTTATCTGAACGTAGTCTATATGATGTCCCACTGTTTTATGTAGGATGAAGTCGGCGCGGGTTTTCGTTGGTAAGATGTACTCCTTAAGGTTCTTCAGGTTAGTCTTCTGCCACACATCTTTCGCCATCGCAATCGCGTCCGCACGATTCCCAATCGCATATTGATAGTAATAGTTATCCGGCTGTGATTTCGCACGGTCCATCAACAATTCGAAACGCTCCAAGTACCATTGCTCAATCAGCGTTGCATCGGCATCTACGAAAATCGACCAGTCGAAGAAATCACTCACGTAAATTTCACGATTTGGCGGTAGTTGCAACACATTAATCCCCTCAACAATCAAGATGTCGGGCGACTCAATCGTCTGCACTTCCCCTGGCACAATATCGTAAATCTCATGCGAGTAGACCGGCGCATCCACGCTTGGATTTCCCGTCTTCACTTCGAGTAAGAAATGAACGAGAGCTTCCATGTCGTAACTTTCCGGGAACCCCTTGCGATCTAAGATACCGCGGTTAATCAGCTCCTGAGTCGGTAATAAGAATCCGTCTGTCGTCATTAGGAACACGCGCTTATCCGGGTAGCGTTGTTGCAGCATCGTTTGCATCAAGCGGGCAGTCGTACTCTTCCCAACGGCCACACTCCCAGAAACCCCGATAATAAACGGCACTGTCTTCTTCGTTTGATGAAGAAATTGCTGTTCCTCCGTGCGTAATTCAATATGTTTTTTAAAGTATAAATCGAAATAATCGAGCATTGGCACATACACTTCTTGCACGTCCTGTAGGGAAATGCGGTCGTTTAATGAGGTTAAGTGCGCAAGTTCTTCTCTCGTCATTGTGAATGGATGTGCGCCTTCGTACTGGCTCCACTCTTCTCGTTTAATTTGGTAATACGTCTCGTTTTCTTTCAACGGATTCGTCTCCTTCAGCTACTGAGTCCTATTCTTGAATTGTACCACATGTTGAACGCGGTTTCTATTTTTCATTATCTTAAGTTTTTCCCATGAAATCGCCGTGTTTGTTTACGTAAGGGCGTGGATTTAGTAGAATGAAAAGTGAAACTAAGGAAAGGATTTGTCGTATGAAACCACAAACAGGAACAGGCCTGGCAAATGGGAAGATTATTCTTGCCGGTGAACATGCCGTTGTGTACCACGAACCAGCGATTGCACTGCCAATTGACGCGGTTTACGTGAAGGCGGATATCGTCTCTGCAAAAGAGGGCCAAACAATTCAGTGTGACCTATATACAGGCGACGTAAACGCGATGCCAGAAGCGATGGCGGGGTTGCAATTTGCGATTCGCGAAGCGTTCAAACAAGCATCTGCAAAAGACGTGACGGCTCATACGTTCACGCTCTCGATTGAGTCTACGATTCCTGCAGAACGTGGAATGGGCTCGAGTGCTGCCGTTAGCGTTGCGGTGGTACGTGCCATTTTCGATTTCTTGGATACGACTCTTCCTGAAGAAACCT
>CALALK010000284.1 GCA_937923125.1 uncultured Carnobacterium sp. | reverse complement strand
TGATGATTTAATCATAACGAGCTTACTTAAAATGAACTTAAAACGAAAAAGTTTTTTAAACTGAAAATTATCATATATGATAATTTACCATATATGATAATTTCGTACGAAAAAAGACGCTGGAATGATGTTCCAACGTCTCTTTTTAATTTTTATTGATAGTTATTCGTTTATTTCTTTTCAATATCAATGAATTCAAAGAGTTTCTCAATAAAAATCGTTAAGTCCTCTTTGTTAAATTTTCCAAAATCGAAAAATGGTGAGTAATACCAAATAGTTATCATTTGATTATCGTCAGTAAATAAGTGTACGGAAATACTAGAATCTCCTCGTACTTTATTAAACGCATCTGGATCCACAAAATATCTATAGCCTTTATAATTTCCTTCTAGAAGATTTAGTTTTTCATACGCTAACCACTGTAAATAGGTTTGACCATCTTTTCTAATTTGGTATTCTATATTAATATCGAGTTGATCACTCACTTTATGATTTTCATCGAAAACATGTTTCGTATGAATCTCGTATACATCTGATTTAAGAATTTGTTCAGTAGTTGTTGTTTTACTTTTATCTTCAATAATATCAGTTGGCGTGAATGTATTTACCCGAAGATAGCCATCTCCAACATCAACTTTACCGTCTAAATATACATACAACAAATAATTAGTAGGTACTTTTGTCTTAACGATAAAGTCTGTTATTCTTTTCTCGTCCTCCAGTTCATTAATAGCACCACTCATATTAATAGTTTCATACTCTTTTTGATTAAACCAAGGAAATAGTTTTGCATCATTTAGCATTTCTTTTACTTTCCCTGTTAAGATTGGCAATCCATATTCATCAAGCCCATTCTCAGACTGCGTTGTCTCTGATGAATCTTTCTTTTCTGAAGATTCCTTTGATTTTTGCTCAGCTACTTCTGCTTTTGTTGTATTCTCTGTTGATTCTGTTGATTTTGGTTTTGAACATCCCACCAACAGGAATACCGATAATACTGCCATCAATATTTTTTTCATCTGTCATTCCCCTTTACTTTGTATTTCTACCATCCTATATAAAACTTTTTAATTAACATTATTATACCATAAAGAAAATATAATGAAATCCACAAAAAAAGTTCTTATGTTCACCATTATAGCGAAAAGACATAAGAACTTTTTTCATTTATTTTGTTGCAATCAAAAAGCGAATTTGAGTTTCACTCGGTAATTCTGCTGTCAACTGTACATCGTTCGTTTCGGCAATCTTCTGCGCGATAGAAAGCCCTAGTCCGCTACCGCCTGTCGTACGATTTCTCGAACTGTCTACTCGGTAGAAGCGATCGAAAATCTGACTGATATGTTCCTTCGTCATTGGTTCTGTTTCATTTCCGATGGCTAATTGATTTCTTTTCGCCTCAACAGTAATCACCGGTTTACCGACCGTATACTTCATCGCGTTATCGAGTAAGATACGAATCAACTCCGTCATCGCACTCTTATTCGTTGTGATAATCGTTTGTGCCTCCCCAGTAAATTCAACCTGGAGTCCTTTTTCATTTAAAACTGGTAAAATCTCTTCTACGATTGCTTTCGTAACGGCTACTAAATCGACTTCTTCTTTTGTCGCAGTTGCTTCTCCTTCATCGTATCTTGAAAGAAGTAACATCTGTTCTACAAGAGAGTTCAGACGTTTAATTTGGCGTTTATTGCTGTCGACAAATTTGGCATCTGTCCCCATCATTGCTAGTAAATCCGTATTAGCCGATAGAACAGCTAATGGCGTTTTAATTTCATGGCTGGCATTAGACACGAATTGTTGCTGACGCTCCACGTTTTCTACGAAAGGACGAATTGCTTTCTTCGATAGCAAACGAACGAGGATATACACGACCACTAAGCATAAAATAAATACGATTAAAGTGACCATCAACAATCTTGTATTCTGCTGCACTTCACGATTGGCATCAACCAATACAACCATTGTTTCTGTATCCGTTTTGGAGACTTGATATCTTAAACTTCCGTCCCACCCATAAATCGCATTTTCTTTTGCAACTCGAAGAGCGATTTCTTTCAACGTAGCTTCGTCAACAGACACTAACCGGGATTGGTCTACCGATTGAACGGTATCGTTTGAGATTCGCACAACTGCGTAACGAGTGGACAATTGGTCATCTTTCCCAAACTTCTCACCTTTTGGCATTCCGTGAACTGGATGTTCTTTCGGTTCTTTCATATCGGGTGCATCAGGAAACTCGCCATTATTATCAATTAACATCGTGGATACACGGTCTACTTGCGCCACCGATTGTTTATAGTTCACAAAATTTACGGCAACGAGCACAATGAATAGCACTGCCGCAAACGACATCATCGCACTTTTGACAAAGCTTTTTTGAAGTTGTTTAAACATGTACTCCCTCATTTCAACGTTTTTATTGAATCAGATAATTCTTATGTTAGGCTTCCACCATCAATTGATAGCCAAGACCACGTGCCGATTTAATCGTCACGTTTGCCTCAATACTGGCTAATTTCTTACGAAGAGAGGAGATATTCACCCACACGACATTGATTTCAGCGTCTGAGTCGAGTCCCCATACTTTTTCCATAATTAACTCGGTAGATAATACTTGATTGCTATTCATCATAAAGTATTCCATCAGTTGAAACTCTTTATTATTCAATAACACTTGTCCACTAGCAGATTGCATCGTGAACTTATCGCGATTTAATTCAACATTTCCAACCGTCATCACTGACGATACGAAAACATTTGGACGGCGAAGTAATGATTTTACACGCGCTAACAACTCAGGCGCTTCGAACGGTTTCGTTAAATAATCGTCGGCACCTTCTTCCAATCCTGTGACCTTATCTTCTAATTGGCTTTTTGCCGTTAACATCAGTACCGGCGTCGTATTTCCATCTGCACGTAATTCACGCACCACTTCGATTCCTGATTTCTTCGGCATCATGACATCCAGTAAAATTAAATCATACGGTGTTGATTCGGCATAAAACAGCGCGTCTTCCCCATCGTGAACGAGTTCCACGCTATATTTTTGCATTTCTAACATCATTTTCAGCGCTTCGGCTAAATCAATTTCATCTTCTGCTACTAAAATTCTCATAGTATTACCTCTTCTTTTTTCTTCAGTATACGTTTCGTACTTAAAATTTACTTAAACCGAGTCCTTACATGTGTTTGCAAATGAGACGAGTAGCTCACGCAATTGTTGCTTTTGGTTGCAGTCCAATCCACGCAATGTATGTTCCATCATTTGATGTTGCGCCGGAATTAAATCATCGAGCAACTTCTTCCCTTTTTCTGTTAATGAAATATGCTTTGTCTTCCAGTCTTTTTCAATCGCGATCAATTCCATCTTTTCTAAATGACGAATGCAGTGCGTAATATTCCCCTGCGTCAAATTCAACGTTTGCGCAATCGTCTTTTGATCCATCGTTTGATTTCGGAAAATCAGATGTAACACTTCAAAATGAGTTGGATTCAACCCCACTTCTTTTAATGACATCGAAAAAGTTTTCAAGTTCTCATTGTAGATTTTCATAATCATCATCCAAATCTCATGAGACACATTCATTTTTTCGCATTCTGTAACCATACCAACACCTCTTTCACCGTTTACTTTACTATTGAAATGACCTCCTGTCAAACTCTCTCTCCGTCCCCGCACCCTCTTTTTTCCACTCTTAGCTCCTAGAGAAATTGGTTTAACCAAAACCAGGTCCCTTTACTGAAAAAGAGTAAGAATAACAATTGCCTTCAATGAACGGCACACACTATTTCTCCTTCTCCCCCCCACCCTTTAAAATGGTTTAACCGAAACCAGGTCTCTTATTGGTAAAGCACGAGTGCCTTTGGATTCTGTAGTAGTGATAATAGCGAGTGCAACCAATGTGAATTACTGACACTTGGAATTTATTCCTAGTGTCAGTTTGAAGCTTGGTAGGAGTTGAGACCTCAGGCTCAACCCGTTGCAGCTATTATTTCTACTACAGAGACATCCAAAGCGCACGAAGTGCTTTACCCTTAATTTTTTTCAACAAAAAAGAGCCCTGGTTTCAGGTTAAACCAGGAC
>CALALK010000283.1 GCA_937923125.1 uncultured Carnobacterium sp. | reverse complement strand
GGATTCTTAACGGCGTTCTAAAAGGCTGGGACAGCCAACAAATAGTCGACTTTGGGACAGCAAGTTCGGTATTAAAACATACTGTCTTTGGTGACTGGAACCCATTCAATGAAGATGAAGTCTTTGAATTTATGAACCAAAAATCGGGACAAATTGTCCGTTAAATTGATTTAACAACATTTAGACGTCAGTGATTATCGCTGGCGTCTTTTCGTTTGGACTTATCAACTGCCCAGAAAACTGTTAAAATAGTGGAGAATAAGCAGTAGAAAGGAAATCGCCATGGTTAAAAATTCTGTATGGATTCAACAAGAAATAGAGGGAGTGAAGCTATATGTTTATCGTTCCAATGTCAAAGATGCCACGACCATTTATTTTTTAGATGGAGATCAATTCGAAGAGCTTTTTAATCATTGGATTCGGAAACATCAACCTGCACTTAATTTTCTACTCATAAATGCACATAATCGAACAGATGATTATACACCGTGGCCTCTCCAGGAGTCTGAAACAATGCCGATGGATTTCGGGGGGAAAGCGGAAGAACATCTTTCTTTTATCACGACTCATGTGATTCCATTTTGTGAGAGTGAATATGGTTTTGCTTCAAGCACAGAAAAGAGAGTTATCGGTGGTTATTCGCTAGGTGGATTATTCAGCCTGTATGCAGCGGTGAACACTGATTTATTCGGAACTGTCCTCAGTTGTTCTTCTTCGCTTTGGTATCCGGGTTTTCTGGACTATTTAAAAGAACATCCCTTTAAAGCTGCTCATCCAAAATTGTACATGAGTGTGGGTGATCAAGAAGGAGCGACTGCGACGAATTTAACAGCAGACCAAACTCTAAATACTCTAGCATTAAAAGACTGGATTGAGCCGAAATTTCAAGCAGGTGATTTCCAGTTTACGTTGGAAGAGGGAAATCATGGAAATAATATCTCTAGACGTGTCGAACGTGCTGTTGAATGGTTAGAAGAGAATAGTAAATAAGTAAAAAATCCACTGGTTTATCCAGTGGATTTTTTTACTAACGATGCCAAAGGGATTCGAACCCCCGACCTAGCGTTTAGGAAACGCTTGCTCTATCCTGCTGAGCTATGACATCTTGTTACCTTAATTGAACC
Source organism: uncultured Carnobacterium sp. (assembly GCA_937923125.1). Taxonomy (GTDB): domain Bacteria; phylum Bacillota; class Bacilli; order Lactobacillales; family Aerococcaceae; genus Granulicatella. The sequence goes on along the minus strand of CALALK010000283.1, from coordinate 2,961 downwards.
ACACAAACCCGCTTTCTGTCCATACACAGTTACTAATTCTTAACTTAAATGAGCATTGACAATCTTGCCCCTCACAGCAAACCTAATGATAGAACGCCATCATTTTCTTTTTTATTTTGAAGGTTTAGAGAGTGTTTATGCTATGAAAAGGAAGATGGAGTCCCTTGGGATTCTATGGTAGGAGTAAGAGCGATTGGTAACTGATGCGAATATGAGACTCTAGGAATTTATTCCGTAGAGACTCATTGAGGCTCAGTAGGTGAGAGACTTCGGCTCGAACCGGTACAGCTCTTATCCCTACCATGAAGATATCCCAAAGGGACGGAATCAATATTTTTAATAGAGTCAAATTTTATCTCTAAACCTTCGATTTAAGTATAAAAAAACCACCAAAGAAAATCTTTGGCAGTTTCAGGTGCATTTATTTAGTTTGCTGATTGACGGCGTGAAGATTGCCAATGCGAATACAGACGGAAAATCGAATCGACCGTAAAGATAGCGAGTGCAATCATCCCGGCGGTAATCATTGTTTGACCGAAGAAGAATTTTCCTTTTTCAACATCTCCTACAAAGAAGGCGTATACGGTACGATACATGCCTGCACCAGGAACGAGTGGGAAAAATCCAGGGATAAAGAATACCGTTACGGGAGCTTTAAAATAGCGTGCTGCTAAGTGCGATAAAAACGCAATTGTAAGGCCGCTATAGTAAGTAGCTAGTTGTAATCCAGAACTGTCCAAGAAGAAGAGATATACAAACCAACCAATGCCTCCAATAATCGAAATATGAATGAGGAGTCGTTTTGGAGCTTCAAAGACAATACAACTGAAGTAGACGGCAATGAGAGCACTAATCACTTGATAAATCATAAGGGGTTTGCACCTCCTGCTAACACGAGTCCCAAAGCAACAGCAATAGCGACGGAAAGAGCCGTCACAAACGCTTCAATTGCCCGAGCTGCTCCTGAGTTGTAGTCTCCGCGTAATGTATCGCGAATGGCATTTGTAATGGCGGTTCCAGGAACGGCCGGCATGATTAATCCTACAATGGAGATGCCGATTCGAGCGTCCGGAACGAAATGTTTCTGAATCAAAATGATAATGACAATCGCTGGAATAATCGACAGGAGGTTCAACACGAATGTTCCTAATTTTAATTTCGGATCTAACTTATAAATAAATGGCATGATAACCGCTGCTACTGATGCAATGACGAGTTCAATTGGCGTTGCTCCAAATAGAGCAGCGTAGAACCCACACATCAGAATAAGGCCTAAGTCTTTTAACCACTGTGGATATTCGGATTCTTTTAAATCTTGTAATCGTTGATAAGCAGTATCGAGGTCAATTTCTTTTGTCACTAATTGACGAGAGATTGCGTTGACCTTATAAATTCGGTTCAAGTTCGTGTCGCGATTTGGAACACGCCGAATTTCTGTAATAGAATCGATGCAGTCATCATCGAGCGTTGCAAAGATTCCAGTCGCCATCGCGAAGGCTTCGCAAGTTTCAAAGTTGGATGTGGAGAGAATATAGTTCATCGTTTCTTCCACGCGATACGATTCCGCATTGCATTCGAGCATGATTTGACCAGCAAGAATAGCGGTATCCATTAATTTTTTTGCATATGATCGCACAAAGCCTTCCTCCTTACTAAAATACTCTCTAAGTATAGCATACTAGCGGTGTTTTGCTAAGTAGAAATTTTTATGAAATGAAACTGTACTATTTTTAAATTGCAATCAGATTAGTACAGTTGTTTTTTTGATGATTGTTTTAACATTGTACTGTTTTTTTAAAAGTATTTAGTGTATTATTAAGATAACAAATTTTTGGAGGGATATCCGTGGAATTATTTGAAGAATTATCACTTAAAGTGAAAGGGAAAGACGTTAAAATCGTATTTCCAGAAGGAGATGAACCAAGAATTATTGGTGCAGCGGTTCGTTTATTAGCAGATGGACTTTGCAAACCAATCTTACTTGGAAATGTGGATGCTATTAACGAAGTAGCAGATGCTCGTGGATTTAACATTTCTCATTTAGAAATTATCGATCCTGAAACTTATGCAGACGATAAATATGCTGAAATGGTAGCAAGCTTTGTAGCACGTCGTAACGGTAAAGTATCTGAAGAAGATGCACAAAAATTATTACGTGACGTAACTTACTTCGGAACAATGATGGTATACATGGGCTTAGCAGACGGTTTAGTATCTGGTGCGGTTCACTCAACAGGGGACACTGTACGTCCAGCATTACAAATCATCAAAACAAAACCAGGTGTCTCTCGTACAAGTGGTGCGTTCATCATGATCAACAGCGACAAATCTAAGAAATACTTATTCTCAGACTGCGCAATCAACATCAACCCTAACGCACAAGAATTAGCTGAAATCGCAGTAGAATCTGCTAAAACAGCTGAATTATTCGGTATCGAACCAAACGTTGCAATGTTAAGTTTCTCAACAAAAGGTTCTGCTAAATCTGAAGAAGCATTAAAAGTAGCTGAAGCAACTAAAATCGCTCAAGAATTAGCTCCAAACTACAACATCGACGGAGAATTACAATTCGACGCTGCATTCGTACCAAGCGTTGGTAAACAAAAAGCTCCAGACTCACCAGTAGCTGGACAAGCAACAGTATTCGTATTCCCAGAAATCCAATCAGGAAACATCGGATACAAAATTGCACAACGTTTCGGTAACTTCGAAGCAATCGGACCAATCTTACAAGGATTAAACAAACCAATCTCTGACTTATCACGTGGATGTAACGAAGAAGACGTCTACAAATTAGCAATCATCACAGCTAACCAAGCATTGATGGAAAATTAAGGATACGAGAGCGAACGCACAGGGCCGAACCACTGGACCAGAATAACGAAAGGGACTCGGAACGAGTCGTGCGGATATTCTGGGAAGTGGACGTCGGGCCTGTGAGCTCGAGTTCAACTTCACAAA